>CAYZVB010000025.1:255-26458 GCA_964481315.1 uncultured Granulosicoccaceae bacterium | reverse complement strand
GGCAGCAGTTACCGAGCGCTTCGATTAATGAAAACGCCGCACACGTTGCACTGGCCAGACTCGAAGCAAATCACAGCGGTTCGTTCTTACTGGTTACCCAGAACATTGACGATCTGCACGAGCGTGCCGGCAGCGAAGCATTGATTCATATGCACGGTGAGTTGTTAAAGAACCGTTGTACTTCCTGTGGCACTGTTGCTCCGTGTGTTGAAGACATTTCTGTCGAAGACCTGTGCAGTACCTGTCAGGCTTGCAGCACTCTGCGACCGCATATTGTGTGGTTTGGTGAAATGCCTTTTCAAATGGAACGCATACAACAGGCACTGATGCAGTGCGATTTGTTTATTTCTATTGGTACATCCGGCAATGTATATCCGGCGGCAGGTTTTGCACAGCAGGCTGCACAGGCAGGTGCGTACACGCTGCAGCTCAACCTTGAAGCATCGAATACACCGGGTCAGTTTGATCGGTCATTGTTTGGGCCTGCCACGGAACTCGTGCCGGCTGTGGTGGATCAGTTGCTCACAACCGGGCACCTGGCAGATACATAGCAACGCTGCGTTGCAGCGATGTTTAAAAGTGTTGTGTGCTGAACATGCAATTGCTAAAAGTCTGAGCGAACTTCGACGGTAGACGGTTTTTTCGGTGCGGTTCCCCAGATTTTTCTAAAGCCTGATTTAATGTCTTCAAATACCAGATAGTTCACCGGTATCAGAATCAGTGTTACCAGGGTGGAGAACAGAATGCCAAAGCCCAGTGATACCGCCATCGGAATCAGAAACTGCGCCTGAGTACTCTTTTCGAATATCAGCGGCATCAGGCCAAAAAATGTAGTGAGTGATGTAAGTAGTATGGCTCTGAATCTTGCAACGCCTGAAATTCTGACTGCATTAAAAAGCGAGTTGCCTTCAGCACGGCGTTTGTTGACATAATCTACCAGCACCAGGCTGTCGTTGATAACCACACCGGTTAGCGCCAGCATTCCCATGTAACTCATGATGCTTAAGTTCATGCCCATGATCATGTGGCCAAGAATGGCACCGACAACACCAAATGGAATCACCAGCATAATCATGACTGGCTGAACGTATGATCGCAGTGGTATTGCGAGCAGCGCAAAGATCGTCGCAAGCACAAACATTAAACCGGTTCGAAGGCTGCCGAAAGATTCGCGTTGTTCACGTGCTTCACCTTCGAGTGCATAGTCGACGTCAGGGAAGGCGTCGAGCAGGGTAGGTAGTTGCGCATTGAGTTTGCGTTTAATGCCTTCAATGTCTGCCGTTTGTTTATCGGCGTCGGCTTCGATGTTAACTGTGCGACGCCGGTCGACGCGTTTTATGGTGGCAAAGCCGCGCCCCATAGTCGCCTCTGCCACTTCAGAAAAAGGCACGCTGTTGCCGTTCGGTGTGCGTATGTACATGTTTTGCAGGCTATCGAGCGTTTGGCGTTCCTGCTCCGGCAGCCGCACTACTACCCGCACATCGTCTCGGTCACGCTGTAGCGTTTGCACTTCGAATCCGAAGAAAGCCTGTCGAACCTGTTCTGCCAGATCAGCCAGTGTCAGGCCCAGTGCCTGTGCCTGCGGACGTATTTTCAGTTTGATTTCCTGTTTGCCACCTTCAAAACTGTCGGTGATGTCTTCAATGCCGGGGTAGGTGGCGAGAACTTCCTTAACCCTTGTCGCAGCACTTTGCAGTGATTCAAAATTCTGACCTGACAGCTGAACGTTTATTGGTGAACCTCCACGACCGATTTCGGCGCGGTAACTTATTTCCTTGGCGCCTGGAATCGTGCCTATCATTCGCCGCCATTCACCAACCAGTTGCCTGCTGGTAACCGCAGAGCTTCGTTCTTCCGGCGGGGTAATTTCAAACATCACGCGACCGATATGTGACTGGCCACTGGTACTGCCGCGTGCACCGGCGGTTGCCATCACGTTTTCGATTACGCTTTCACTGGTCTCGGCATCGACGTATTTATTTTGCAGTGCCACTGCCGCATCGTTAATTGTTTTTATATGCCGCTGTGTGACTTCGAACGGTGTGCCAAGTGGCATAGTAAGGGATGCGTTGGCTGTTTCGCTTTGAACGCGCGGAAAGAAAATAAATTTCACGTAACCGGCGCTGACCAGGCTGAATACAATAATGGCCGCACCGACAAAAGCGGAAAGCGTTAAGTAGCGCTGGCGCATACATGCAGCCAGTGCAGGTTGATACAGGGTTTTAATAGCCCACTCCAGACCATCGGCTATGCGGTGCTGGATACGCGCAAAGAAGTTAGGCCGGGTATTTTTATGGAAGTTAAGGTGCTTCATATGCGCAGGTAGTACAAACTTTGTCTCTACCAGTGAAAACAGTAATACCGGTATTACTATCAATGGTATTTGTGCGAATATTTTTCCACGCACGCCTTCTACCATTAGTAGTGGTACAAATGCTGCCACGGTTGTCAGCACGCCGAAGGTCACAGGAATGGCAACTTCCTGGGCACCACTGATTGCCGCCTGTGTTGCATTGGGATTGCGGCGCATATGTGTGTAGATGTTTTCTCCGGTCACAATGGCATCGTCAACGACGATACCCAGCACCAGAATAAACGCAAACAAACTAATCAGGTTTATAGTCACGCCAATTTCAGGCATGAGTGCAAGGCCGCCCATGAATGCCACCGGCACACCAATAAAAACCCAGAATGCAACGGTCGGTCGCAAAAACAGAGCAAGTAAAAAAATTACCAGCAAGCCGCCTTGTATCGCGCTCTTATTCAGGGTGGCCAGTCGCGCCTTCACTATTCTTGAGCGGTCACGCCAGTAGTCGAGTGTTACGTTCTCGGGCATGGTGTAGCGCGCTTCTTCAAGATAGTTTTTCACTTCATCGGCTACCGTAATGGCGCTCTGGTTGCCGGCGCGGTAGACATCAATTTCGATACTGCTGCGACTGTTGTAGCGCTGATCGAGTCCGCTTTCTTCGAAGCCGTCGTCTATGGTGGCCAGATCATTTAGTGTGACGCGGCTGCCGTCTGCGTTTTTGACCACCACAATATTGCCGAAGTCCGATGCGTTTTCGCCCTGGTTGGCAGTTCGTATCAACACCTCGCCACCGGCGGTGCGAATGGCACCGGCAGATAAATCAAGTGAAGAGTTTCTGATTGCGGTTGCCACTTCACCGAACGTCAGGTTGTATTCGCGCAGCGTTTGTTCACTGATTTCGATGGCCAGTTCAAAGTCGCGGACACCCGATAAACTAACCTGCGAAACGTTAGGCAACGCTTCTATTTCATTGCGAACTCTGCTGCCAAGTTGCCTTAGTTCTTTCTCCGATAACTCGCCTGCGATAATCACGCTAATGACTTCGCGCTGTCTTTCAGGGACATAAATTACCGGCGCGTCAGCATCAGCTGGAAAGCTGCCGATCTGGTCAACGCGTTGTTTTACATCGTCCAGAACCTTATCGATGTTGGCGTTTTTATTGACATCAATCCTCACGGTACCGAGTCCCTCGGCGGATGTGGAGGTAATAGATTTAATACCCTGAACGTCTTGTATCGCCTCTTCAACCTTAATGGTTACCGACTCTTCAATTTCCGTCGGCGAGGCACCGCGCAACGGTACTCGCACATTGACGACATCAAGTTCGAACGACGGGAACACTTCCAGCGGTATGCGATTAGAAAGCGCATGAAGTCCCCATAAGACAATACCTGCCATCAATAGATTTGCGGCGACACTGTTGCGGGTAAACCAGGCGATCATTGAGTGCATGATTAATGTCCGTCAGTTGTTGGCCAGGTAGTCACGCATCCATTTCGGCACGGGTTCACCGGCCTCGATGCGCGCTTTGAATCGCTCTACCACAGGGGGTGGCAATGTCTCTCCTGCTGCGACTCGCTGGCGGAGTTTTTCAAGGCGGGCACTTTGAGCATTGCCGTCTTGTGCGCCACCGTTACCGCCGTTACCGCCGTTACCGCCGTTACCGCCGTTACCGCCGTTACCGCCGCTACCCGATGCTGCCGGACGCTCGGAGGGCGGTGCCTCGCCATCTATTGTCGCACGTACCCGGGTGCCGTTGGTCACCGCACCCAGAGCCGTCAGACTGAGTACATCGCCGTCGTTCAGGCCGTTGTTAATAACAGCCACTTCCGCGTCTTTCCAAATGACATCTACGGGCTTTGCCTGCAGCGTGTTTAGCTCGTCGATAATCAGCACTTCGCGATCCTCACGCAGGGCAGAGCGCGGAATAACAAAAACATCAGTGAGCTTTTTACCGGCCACAGTCGCCTGCACAAACTGCCCGATCCGCAGCGGTGGCTGATCGCTCGCCACCGGAAACGGATTTTTTACTTCCGCAATGGCAAACAGCTGCCGATTGGTTGGATCGATCGCGCCGTCAGTTCGGGTTAGCGTTGCCTGCCATTCCTGCGTTGTGCCTGCGACGGTAGCGGACAACGTGACCGGTGGCGGGCTGCTGCCGTTGAGATCGACAAATCCGAGCTGCTGATTGTTCAGTGGCAGGCGTATTTCCGCCGCGTCGGTGGAGTAGATTTCGGCCAGGACAGTGCCGCGGTTGACGTATTGACCAAGATCGACAAATTTCTCGCGCACGATGCCATCGTAACTGGCTGTGATGCGGCTTCTGTCGAGGTCGAGGCGGGCCCGCTGAACCTGTGCTCTCGCGCCCTCAAGCGAAGCTCTTGCTGCGGCGAGCTGTGGCTTCCTAAGAGTTAGCTCTGACGGTTGACCGGAGCGGCCAAGGCGTTTCCAGTCTGCTTGTGCCTGATCTGCGCGTGCCTGTTCTTCGGCCAGTGTGGCTCTTGCCTGGGCAAAGGTTGCCTCGGCAAGCGTGACGGCAATTTCAAAGTCGCGCGGGTCAATTTCGACCAGCACGTCACCGGCTCGAAACGCACCGCCGACAACAAAATTTGAGGCAACGCCTGTGATCGCACCGGCAACCTGTGGTACCTGTGAGCCCTGTCTGGCGGCGTTAACTGTGCCCTGTGTGCGCAGCATGACCTGATAATCTGATCGGCTCACCCGGGTAGCGTCGATGCTGGTGGTCGATTTAAATTGCGGTCGTGTTTGCGGTTCGGGACGATTACCGAGCACCACAAATGCGATGGCAATACAACCTGCCAGTAGCAGAATCGGCAGTAGAATTTTTATCAGCAGTCTCATTATTTTTCCAGCGTACGCTGCTATCGATGTTGCAGAGCTCACACCGTGAATTGCGGTGCAATTCGGGGGTATTGCTTTGGCGTTGCAGGCATAGAAGCAACAATTAACCGCAAAATGTGCAGATATTAAGGCTTTAGCTATGCATCGTCGGGTGCAGTCACGGCACGACTGTGCGCTGCACAATTTAAGTATAGTGGACCTGAGGCAGTCGTTGTCTTTGTGACTGCCTATTGATCAACTTGTTCCGATAGAGAACATCGATTGCAGATCGTGGCGCGAAAATGCTCGGAAGGCGAGCATGGTTTCACTGTGTGTAATGTCTTCAATTGAAGCGAGTTCACCGGTCACCAGATCAGCCAGCGCGTCGTTGTCTTTGACTCTGGCAATTGCAACAAGATCATAGTTTCCGCTCACCGAGTACACCTCTGCAATACCGGGGCGCTCAGCCAGGTTTTCGGCAAGCGATTTAACGCTGCCTCGTCTGGCGCGTAGCAAGATAAATGATGTCACCATGTTATTGGCCTGTCGATTGGGTAAAGACTGCACGCTCACAGTCAGGAAAATTCCGGCTGTTGTGAGCATATCGTGCAGAGATTTTTTTGCACAGGGAAAATCGCAAATGGAAAAACACCACTGCCGGTAATCCGCGTGCCGAGGGTGGGTTTGGCGGTCTGCCGCTGATGCAGATATTGCAAACTGAACTACGCTTAAGTCTTCGTACGGATCATCTGTTGTCGAGCGAGTTTATGCGTTTCCATCCTTCACCTCTTATCGCGTTAACGTTGTCGCTGGGGCTTGTCGCCTGTGGTGGCGACAGCACCCCGCAAGCCATGCAGGTCACCGGGGACGGACAAGCCGCTGCCGGCGGGCAGGATGTTAGTGGCATGCAGAGCAGCGACGACGCAGCACAGCAGCCCCCTGCAGCTCAAAATGATGCGCAGCAGTGTGACGCGCCGGTGTTCGATATTGCCGAGCTGTTGTTTACCGAAGCCGACAGGCAATGGTTTTGTACGGTAACCACCGATACGCTGAGCACAGAAGATCAGGTTTACTTTGCGCGATCAGGCACCGCAGTGACAACGCGTTTTCGTGACGTGTACTGGAACCGTTCAATGACCGATCAGTCGATCAATGTTGCGTCACCGTTTATATCACCGTTTGTGATTCGCAACATAACTTCATCAAATACCGTTATGTCGTTTGATCTGGTGACTGACAGCGGCAGAACGGAAGTTTACGACTGCGTACTGGTTGGTCGTGAAGTGCCGGCGCCGGATTTGATATAGCGAACCTGTTGTAACAACCTGCAGCTGCCTGCCTATTGCAGGGCAGCTTTGATCATATCGCAGGCTTTCTCAGCAATCATGATGGTGGGTGCATTGGTATTGCCGGAAACAATTTCAGGCATTATTGAAGCGTCTACAACACGTAGATTGTCGACGCCGATGACACGCAGCTGATCATCCACTACCGCCTGTGAGTCGACGCCCATTTTGCAGGTACCTGCCGGGTGATAAATGGTTTGGCTGAACTGCCGTACGGCTTGCTCGAGTTGTTCATCTGTTTCGTACTGATACCCGGGAACATACTCGTCAATGATGTGCGGTGCCAGTGATGGCGCGGCGACTATTTTTCTCGCTACTTTTAAGCCGTTGACGGCGGTTCTGAGATCGAGCTCTGTCGACAGGTAGTTGGGTTGAATAGACGGATACTCAGTGGCATCTGCCGATGTGATTTTAATTTCACCGCGGCTCTCCGGACGCAGTTGACAGACCGATGCAGTAAACGCGGAAAAGTTGTGTACACCTTCACCGGGTTTGTCAGCACTGAGTGGCTGCATATGAAACTGTATGTCGGGGCGATCAACTTCCGGAGATGACCTGGTAAAGATGGTGACCTGACTGGCTGCCAGTGTCAGTGGTCCGGTTCGAAAGGCGGTGTATTGCATGCCAACTTTAATACGTTTCCACAGGCTGTTGAGTTCGTCGTTAAGGGTTTGTTCGTGGGTTTTATACACCGCACGGATTTGCAGGTGATCCTGCAGGTTTTTACCCACCCATGGAGAGTCCAGTACCACCGGTATGTCGAGCGATTGCAGGTGATTTCCATCACCCACACCGGAGCATTGCAGTATCTGTGGCGAACCGATTGCCCCTGCAGACAGCACCACTTCCCGGCCGGCTTTGGCAGCCATGGTTTTGCCGTGACGGCGATATTCAACACCAACTGCTTTGCGGTCTTCAAACAGCACTCTGCAGGTATGTGCGTTGGTAATAACCGTCAGGTTGCTGCGTTTTTTTGCCGGTCGCAGAAAGCCCTTCGCGGTGCTCCAGCGAAACCCGTTATGGGCGGTTTGCTGAAAGTAGCCAATGCCCTCCTGGCGGGCACCGTTGTAGTCGTCGTTTAGCGGAATCTGGCATTCGGCAGCGCCTGCTATAAAGTGATCGGCAATAGGGCGTCGCAGCCGTAAGTCGGATACTTTTAGCGGTCCGCCACTGCCATGGTACTTGTTTGCACCGCGTGACTGATCTTCGGATTTTTTAAAGTACGGCAGCACACTTTCGTAATCCCACCCGCTGTTGCCCAGTTCGGCCCATCGGTCGTAGTCCTCGTGTTGCCCGCGTACATAAAGCAGTCCGTTGATGGCGCTGGAACCACCCAGTACTTTGCCGCGTGGCCATTGCAGTTGTCTGTTGGCAATGCCCGGATCGTTGTCGGTTTTGTAGCACCAGTCGAACTTCGGGTTGTGCATGGTTTTAAAATAACCGACCGGCACATGCAGCCATGGATTGCTATCGGTTCTGCCGGCTTCCAGCAGCAATACAGAGTGGGCAGGGTTTTCTGATAATCTGTTGGCGACTACGCATCCTGCGGAACCGGCGCCAACGATGATAAAGTCATACTGTTGGGCGTTGGCTAATAGATTATTGGTGGTTGAAGGCATTCAGTTGTTCTCTCTGCACAGCCTTTGGAAGGTAGCACAGTGAGCTGCAATAATGCTTTTCTTTATAAGACAAAAGGAAAAAACATGCAGCAGTTAAAAGACAAAAAAGTACTGGTAACGGCGGCCGGTCAAGGTATCGGGCGTGCAGTGGCAGAACGCTTTACCGCACAAGGTGCAACCGTAGTTGCAACCGATATAAACGCTGAAACACTCAGTACGCTAAAAAAGCAGGGTATTGAGACTCGAATACTGGATGTCACCGATAAAAACGCGGTCGATCAAACCATTGCCGATATCGGCAACCTCGATGTGTTGTTCAACTGTGCTGGTTATGTGGCTAATGGGACTATTCTTGAATGCGATGAAGCATCGTGGGACTTTTCATTTAATCTTAATGTCAGGTCGATGTACTACACCGTGTCTGCAGCCTTACCCGGAATGCTTGAACAGGGTGGCGGCTCAATCATCAATATGTCGTCTGTTGCATCCAGTCTCAAAGGTGTACCGAATCGATTTGCCTACACCACTACCAAGGCGGCGGTGATTGGCCTGACCAAATCGGTAGCAGCCGACTATGTAACGCGCGGTATTCGCTGCAACGCAATTTGCCCGGGAACCATTGAGTCACCGTCACTGCACGACAGGCTAAAGGCCACCGGCGACTACGATAGTGCGATGAAAGATTTTGTAGCGCGCCAACCGATGGGGCGGCTCGGCAGCGTCGATGAAATTGCGAGCCTGGCATTGTATCTGGCCAGTGACGAGTCTGCGTTTACGACCGGTCAGACACACATCATTGATGGTGGCTGGGCAATCTAGTCTGCTTTGTGCGGCAGCAGCCTCAATTCTGCATCGACAAGTGCTTTCTCAATCTACAATCAAGAGGTGATAAAAGTATCCGCAGGCTCTTTGAACTGGGCCGGACTTATTGTCACCTCACTACCTTCGCCGTGTAATTAATGCGGGCTTGTGTTGCGGTGTGGTAGCCATTACGGCGGTAATCCACGTAGAATACAGCGAAGGCAATTACTCAGGCAGGACCGATGAAATTATTACGTGTTGGATCAGGCGGATCGGAACGACCGGCTATGCTCGATGCCGACGGCAATATCCGGGATTTATCCGCACATGTCGATGACATCACCGGTGCAACGATTTCTGATGACACCCTCAATTCGCTGCGCTCGATTGATCCGGCCGGTCTGCCGCTGATCGACAGTGCCGAACGCATTGGTGCGTGTGTCGGAAATGTTGGCAAAATGATTTGTATCGGTCTCAACTACTCGGATCACGCTGCCGAGTCCGGGCTCGACCTGCCTCCCGAGCCGGTGGTTTTCTTTAAGGCGACATCCGCGATCTGCGGGCCGAACGATGCCATCGAAATTCCCCGTGATTCCACCGCGCTGGACTGGGAGGTTGAGCTCGCGATTGTGATTGGTAAAGATGGAAAATACATCGACGAGGCGAATGCGCTCGATCATATCGCCGGCTATTGCGTTGTTAACGATGTCTCCGAGCGCGATTTCCAGATTCACCGCTCGGGGCAATGGGTTAAGGGCAAGTCGGCGGACACATTCGGGCCGATGGGGCCGTGGCTGGTAACGCGCGATGAGATCGCCGACCCGCAAAATCTGCAAATGCGGCTCGAAGTCAACGGTGAGCAGCGTCAGAATGGATCCACATCAACTATGGTGTATCAGGTGCCGTTTCTGGTTTCTTACGTGTCGAGGTTTATGAGCTTGCAGGCAGGAGATGTCATCTCAACGGGCACCCCGCCTGGTGTTGGCATGGGAATGAAGCCGGAGCCGCAGTATCTGAAGGAAGGGGATGTAGTCACACTCGAAATTGAAGGTCTCGGAAATCAGCGCCAGATAGTAAAAGCCTGACATTAACGATCCGTCGTACTGTTAATCTGTCAATATGCCGCCAGACAAACTACAATACTGTCTGAAAAGAATAATGCGCCCGTAGCTCAGCTGGATAGAGTACCTGGCTTCGAACCAGGTGGTCGGAGGTTCGAATCCTTCCGGGCGTGCCATTTTTTGCCGAGATGCGCCATGCTGCTGCAGGTTTCACCGGAAACGTGTCGTGGTGCAAATGATTTATAGCTGTCTGTGGTAGCGTTTAAGAAGGGTTGTACGCAATCTGGAAGGACTTTTTGGTTTTGGAGGTGGTAGCCGCATAACCCGCCGAAGTGACAGAGAGTTCCCGTGTCCTTGATTTTGGGAAACTCATGTTTGCGTACTGTTTGCGTACTGGGGTGCCGCTAAACGGGGCCGGGTGGGAGAGCCGATTGCCAGAAACTAGTGCTTGGAGTGAGCAGGTTAACCTGCAACTGCAGAGAGTGCTCCGTGCTCCTGAATTTAACAAGTCGAAGCGGCTGAAAAAACTCCTTTCCTATGTGGTAGCCAAAACTCTTTCCGGTGAGGAAAAGATACGCTCGTATAACATTGCGGTAGATGTATTCGACAAAGGCGACGGTTTTGATCCGGGTGACCCGTACGTACGCAACATCGCACGTCATGCGCGACTGGCGCTGGACAAATATTACCGGGGAAATGGCAGAGCAGACCCGATTAGAATTGATATTCCTGCCGGAAACTACGTTGCAACCTTTGAAAAACTGAGTAGTGCCAGCTTTGCAGCGTCTAAGCCGCAAACAAACGAAGCCGAGCTAAAAGCTGCAATCGCCGGCTCTGAAGCCGCTAACGAAGCCAACGGTGTCGGTGTTCGCCTTTGGCCTGTGCGTGCAACGGATAACTCAAGTCCAACTATTGCCATCATCCCTTTCCGTTATCACGGTTCAATGCAGGATCAGGAAAATGTGATCGGTGAGATGCTTGCTGCCGGTGTTATCACCGGCTTGTCAAAGTCTTCGCATTTTAATGTGATATCGCGATTAACCACCAACAAGTTGCGCAACGTTGACTGGAGCCTCAAGCAAATTGCTGAACAGCTTGGCTGCGACTATGTCATGTCGGGCAGTTACCTTTGCCATAAAGGTCGCGTGAAACTGTTGGTTGAGTTGGCTGATTGTGCCAGTTCTGAAGTGGTATGGGCCGGTGAGTTGCCGTGTACCGTAGAGGCTTTGCTTCGTGAAGAAGATGAGGTCACTGATGAACTGATATATCGCGCCGGTGATTCAATCATTTCACAGGAAGTAAAGCGTGCGCGTTTTGAGCCACTCGAAACACTAACCATGCATACTAAACTGGTTGCCGGAATCTACCATATGCACAGCCGTGTAGAATCAGGTTTCATCAAGTCCAGATTAGCACTAAAACAGATATTGCTGTCATATCCGACACATACCACCGTTAATGCGCAGCTTGCTCACTGGTATGTGCTGCAGCTGAATCGCAAGGGCGGATGGAACAGTGGTCTGGAAGAAAAAAGATCAGCAGCTGAGCACTACCTTGAACGCGCTCTCGAATCTGATCCGCGCAACTCACTGGCACTGACGGTAAGCGGGCTGGTAGAAACGCAGTTTAATCGAAACCCCGAAAAGGGGCTTGAATTATACAATCGTGCCGAGGGTTGTAATTCCAATGAGCCTTTAACATACGCATATAAAGCTGCTGTATTGTCGTACAAAGGGCAGGGTCAGGAGGCAATAAGATGTGCGAATAAAGCGCTTAGTCTGTCGCCCTTCGATCCGCAGCTCAATATGTTTCATACCTGCGCTGCGGCTGCCTATTATGCCGTTGATGACTATGAAAACGCCGAGCGTCATGCAGAAAGAGCATTTGAGATAAACCCGCAGCATACTTCTAATTTACGCACACTGGTGGCGATCCAGATGGATCTGGGTAAAACAGAAAAAGCACGGCTGAGTGCACAACGATTACTGGAAAGTGACCCTATGTTTACTACCAGTAGTTATCTTTCTAATGCGCCGGCAGCAGCGTACCAGAGTGGCAGACAAATAGCCGACCGCCTTGCGCGTGCCGGTGTGCCAATGAAATAAGGCCCGCGCAACGCATGCGCTGTTAATTATTTCTTTTACTGCGTTTTCGTGTTGCAGTAGCGTATTGGCCAGTCTGATGATCATCGGTACGCGGGTCAACTTTTCTTACTGTATTTGAATAGCGATGCCAGTGCAGTTCTGTCATGTCAGCATGGTCTGAAATACTGGTTGTATTAAAATTGTTGAGCGTTTTTTTGTTGTAGCATGATCTGTGGATCGGCTGTATCTGAAACAGTGGCTCCAGATGTGAAAATTCAACCGGTGTATTGGTCACTTGTATCTTCAGATTTATAAATAACGGTGCTGGTGAGTACGAATCGGTTTCGATCATTCCTTCAAAACAAAAGTACTGATTGCTGATTGCTGCATTGGCTATTGGACGGACAAGCGTGCTCCAGTTTTTTCGTGTTTCAACCAGCAGGCCGGACCAGATTTGTACAAAGCCCGGAATTCCAAGGTTGGTTATAAAAGGCGGCGCCATATCGGTAAGATGTTCCGGACAGTAGCAATTCCACCAGTGGTCCATCTCCTGCAGCTGCAGTACTGAGAACTTTCTGCGCTCTCCGTTTTCTATGAGGTAAACATCAACTCCGTCGAAGGTTAGAGTGACGGACGCGGCAGGGAAAGCGTACCAGCCAAACGCAGAAGCGGTGGTCACTGCTTCGCAGTATTGATATGCCTGGGCGGGAATGCTGCCGAGCGCAGAGCGATCGGCAGCCATAGGTGGGAGTGCATCAGGGTAGGCTTTATAGAAACTGATCATCGGTTGATTGTTTAAATCTGCACCAGTATCTGCAATTTCCAGAATGTCTTCTGCCATCGCCATGACGATCTCCCTTGTCGCTATTGTTGTTGCAGGTGTTTCTTTACAGAGGGTGGCTGGTTGGCGGCGCCTGTAGAAGTCGCGGAGGCCTTAACATGTTTCACTACTGAAGGCGGTTGATTGGCGGCGCCGGCGGTAGTGCTCGATGTCTGGGTTTTGATGTGTTTTTTAACTGCCGGGGATTGATTTGCTGCACCGGATAAGGTTTTGGAAGTATTCAAGTCAGATCTCCTGTCGAAGTTTATTAGTAACTGCAGCACAAGTGCTACAGCTCTGAAGCTAGTCAAGGATCTGCGTATTTTCAGAAGAATACTGTATCAATTACACGGGTATTGAAAATATTCTGGTACCAGTATGACGAAAGTCGTAGTTGATAAAAAATCTCGATATTGTGGTTTCGATCGTGGCAGCTGCCTACTACCGCGAGTCATTGCCGGCGTTTACGCTGCACAGATCCGTATAGTCTATACGGACGGTGAAAGTTACTTTGTGGCGGTTAGTTGGTGGTTGCACCACTCTGCAACCGCTTCAGCATTGCCGGAGAAAATCACTTTTCGGTTTTTGCTTTTAAACTGGTACTCGTACATTGGATCATAGTACTGAGTGAGCAGATTCTCTATGTACGGGTGAAATCCACAGGTAGAGTTGTCAGCGGCGAGTCTGCTAATACCGTCATCGAACATTTTCATGCTGCGTTTTACGTTGTCTGCACCAAAACGCTTATGGATTTTTTTTAGTGCGCCTTTGTGATGCTCTATAAATCTCTGTAGACCGTCTGCCATGCCGTACGCTTCCCGGTAGGCTGTTAGCAAATCTGCGATGTAATCTTTTTCGGATACCTCTACTCTTTTTTCGATGCTGGTGGTAAGTAGTACTGCCGGTAGTTTGAGCATGCGGGCTCTTAGTGTTTCGGGTATTGAAATTCTGCCGATTAGAGTGCCCTCATCTTCGATATAAACCTGCGTTGGCGTTTGCTGCGCAGCCTTTAACATGGCAATCGCCAACGCATTTTCGAAAGTGATGTTGGTGGGTTGTTTTGTTAATACAGAACCAAAGCTGGACCCCCGGTGATTGGCCAGTTGTTCAAGATCGATATGACACGGAAGTTTCGGCAGCAACTGGGTTTTTCCGCTGCCGGTTTTGCCACTGAGTAAAACCAGTGGCAGAGATAATGAGTAGTATTCCAGTGTTTGCAGTAAGTGGGTGCGAAGTGCCTTGTAACCGCCGTCTATTAGCGGGTAGTTAATATTGTTATCCTGCAACCATTGTTGTGCAATGTGTGATCTTTTACCGCCGCGGAAACAGTATAAAAAGCCCTGCGGGTTGGTTGTGGCAAATTGGCTCCAGCCCTCTATGCGGGCATCTTTTTTATCACCGTTCAGCAGTGCTTGCCCCAGCTCAACGGCGCGTTCCTGGCCTTGTTCTTTGTAACAGGTGCCAACAAGCTCGCGTTCTTTATCGTCGAGAATTGGCAGGTTGACCGATGTTGGAAAATACCCGCGTTGAAACTCGCAGGGTGCTCTGACATCCAGTAACGGAGTATCGTTGAGAAAGAGTTCATCGAATGATGAATGTGCCACGACAAACTTCCAGCTTTAGCAGTGGGTATGTTACCAGTTGCGGGGAAGGTTCTTCAGGATATGAATTCGCTTGTCACGCATTTCAATGTACTCTCCGTTGACCAGCTCTGAAATGACTTTGCCGACCATTTCTCTGGAGGCTCCAATCATGTTGCCGAGGTCTTGCTGGGAGTAACGTTTTTCAAGCGCCAGAGTGCCATCCTGCTCCACCGCCAGTTCGATCAGTTTGTCCGCCAGTCTGCGATAAACATTGTCCAGCGCCAGGCTGCGGATACCGCCGGTGGCATCGCGCAGACGCCTTGTCAGTGTGCGGATGATTTTCAGTGAAATTTGCGGGTTTTGTTCGATGCAGGTCAGAAAGTCGTGCTTTGACAGTGACCACGCAACGGTTTTTTCGAGGGTGATTACTGATGCCGAGCGCGGTGCATCGTCGAGCAGGGAGATGTCTCCAATACAAGTGCCCGGACCTTCCTGGTACAGCACAAGCTCACGGCCGTCTTCGTCTCCAACAAATACTTTCACACTGCCTGCCGCGATAATGTACAAACATTCACCCGGTTCACCTTCCGGCATGATGACGGTGTTTTTCTTAAAGGTGTGTCGTCTTCCTTTGGCAGCAAGAGACTCCAGAGCATCCGGCTCGAGCTCTGAGAACGTCGGAACTTCCTTCAGCAAATCTGTCAATTCAGGCACGAGGTGCGCTCCTTACTCTGTTCTTTCCCATGCCCTAGGAAGCCACAGCTCCGTTGCCGGAGTGTACCAAAATTACACGGAGTTTCGGCATTTTTGCGAGAGACGTTACATGCAAATTGCCGGCTGTGCTTCAGCCTGGCGGTTCGCTGTCGACAACTGACTCCGGAGCGAAAACGGAAAATTTCCGCAAATATCCTGATTGAATGTGCCATTTTCTGAGACAGATTTTGACAGTCAGGTACGACATTTCGTGCTGCAATCACCAAACAGGCAGCGCATCTTGTGCAATTCCGCGTTTCCAACCCTCTTTCCAGTGATGGTAACAATATTCGATCATTAGTTTCATATTTGAAACGTTGACAAGGTACAATAGTGTGGTTGACAGACTTAGCAAGGGTCAAAAGAGTGGTTGATCGTCATAACCGTTTTTACACCGGTGATGTCAGTGATGAGGACATGGCGGAAGCACCGCGCCGAAGCAAGGACTCAACCGTAACGTCGGTGGTGCGTGCTGTCGCGCTGATTGCTGCATTGCTACTGCTGGGTGCGGTGCTGATTCGGGGAAGCCAGCCGGCCATGACGCCTGAGCAGATCGTTCAGCAACAGGATTACGAAGGCGAGCAATCGGCGCGGCGCATATTTAATCTCTACAGCCTGAAACAGGAACGTGCACGAAGGGATGTTGCGCGAGCTGAAAACGCACAGTCAGAGGCGGTTGCATCTGCAGCCAACAACAAAGCAGCAAAGTCGCAGCCCGAAGAATCTGAAGCCGTGATTGTGGTCGCCAATCAGCCGGCTGGCAGTAACCCGGCTGGTAGCAACTATGAAAAAGCTCGTCTCAGTCGTGACATACCGGCTCCGGTGATTAGCAAAGTTGTTCCCCGTGTGGAGCCTGTGACTACCACAGCACAGCCGCAATCCAGTGTGCCGCGCATACTTCCTTTGTACACTCTCAGGGGTGAATCGGTGGTGCTGCGTGAGTCACCTGCCTACAGCGCGCGCCAGTTTACGGTGATTCGCGGTGCGCAAACGGTAACACTGTTTGAAACGGAAGGTGACTGGGCGCAGGTTGCAGCCAACGACGGCTCGGGCCGAACCGGCTATGTGCCGCGCGCCGACCTGGTGCCCGCAGAACAGTAAGGGCAACCGACAGAGACGTTGTCTGCGGGGGCTGCTGCCCTTCACCATTGCCGTGGCTGAATAGCGCTCCTGCTGGCGCACGTCACCTGCTGTCCGCAATTCAGGATAGAATGCCATCGGGTCAAAACGGGGCAGATTTCAATGGGTGTGAGTCTTGACGGCAAAGTAGCCGTGGTTACCGGTGCAGCATCCGGGATAGGGCTTGCCAGTGTCGAGGCATTGCTTGCCGCCGGCGCGCAGGTGGTGGCAGTTGATCGCAATGAATCTGCACTCTCTTCCATGGTGGCAAAACATGGCAGCGCATTGCGGCCGATGGTAGTCGATTTACTCAATACGGATAGTTGCTCGGCACTTATTCCAAAGGTGCTTGCCGAGACCGGTCGGGTGGATATTCTGCACGCCAATGCAGGGCTGTATGTTGGTGGCGACCTGGTCGATGCAGATAATGATGCGATTGACCGCATGCTGCATCTGAACGTCAATGTAGTGATGAAAAATGTTCGCGATACACTACCGGAAATGAGCAAAAGCGGTGGTGGCGATATTATTGTTACCAGCTCGCTTGCAGCACATTATCCAACCCCGTGGGAGCCCGTCTATGCCTCTTCCAAGTGGGCAATCAACTGCTTTGTACAAACAGTGCGGCGTCAGGTGTTTAAGCATGGTATACGCGTCGGTTCGGTATCACCCGGGCCGGTGATTACCTCGTTGTTATCCGACTGGCCCGAGCAAAAGCTGCGCGAAGCAAAAGAGGCCGGCAGCCTGATCGATGCCAGTGAAGTCGCGGATGCGATTATTTATATGCTCACCAGGCCAGCGGGTGTCACCATTCGCGATATGGTCATTATGCCGACGAATTTCGATTTGTAGCGTACCTGCATTCCAGGCACTGCCGGTCAGCTGCCGGCGCGTACCAGTGTCGTGCCGGTTTTTGCTTCAAAGTGACCGTTGATAAACTTTTTGCTGTCTACCTGCATGACGCCGTCTTTCAGTGCTACCTTATAAATAACGTGAACCAGCTGGTTACCGATGGCGGTTCTTCTGCGGTATTTCTCCGAATAGATCATGGTATGGTCATCAGTGAACTGCAACGTGTGCCAGTGTTGCGAGTTGCCTCTGCTGTAGGCAGGGGTCAGTGCGATGACCTCTGCTTTAAGTTTCTTTTCACTCGGGATTTCCTGCTCACCCTTTAACTCCAGCGCTCCGTTGTTGAACTGAGTGGTTTGGCCGCTGAATTTGAAATCCCTGCGATACCCTGCCGATGACCTTTGCCTTGGCAGGCAGTCTACAATGGTTCCGGTACCGTGCCAGTGACCTTCAAGTGCACTGGTGAAATGCGCTATCTGCCTGATTTCATCAGCGCTAAACGGCTGCGGATCATTCAATTCAAAGTAGTAGCCGCTGTCTATGAGCGGGGCATGTTCCTCACACTCGGCCGGAGGTGTAGTGACATTTGCCTTGCTGTTGGCAATAGCGTTGGTGTGCAGCAATGCAGCAAGCCCTGCCGCTAACAGTGTTACGTATCTCATGCGCTGGTACCGCAAAACGGAATAAGCGCGACAGGTTACGTTTTACTGTCAACAATTGTATTGAAGGTGTTGGCACATTAGGCTAATCCATGCAATGTCCCGCGGACGTGTTTCTCAAACCTTTGCCAAAATGTGCCTTGCTGCACAGTCCGGAGGAGTTTGCCTGTTTAGCCCGACCGGTAACAGCGTGAACGTTGTGGCGATGCATTACAATGACTGCTGCGACTCACACCAAGGAAACCAAGTGAACACATTCCTGGAGCGGTTAAACAACAATCAACTGACTAAAGTAGATCAGTACCGGAAAATGCAAAAAGCAAATTCCGACACAGCAGTTCCGGAAGTAGTGCAACCTGTCAGTGAAGAATGGAAAACATGGCAACTCGCACCGGTAGGCGCGGGTGCATATAGTCAGTCTGAACAAACAAAGACTATCGCCGGTGCTGAAGACCTGCAGCGGGCACTGCGTAAGGTTTAAAATAAAAACGCCGCTTAAAGAAGCGGCGTTTTTCCGGTGTTAGCGTTATGCCACTAGCCGGTTTTTTTGCGGGTAGTGACTGTTGATGAGTTAGCCGCCCGCGTATGGACAGTTGACTTGGCTGACCACGATACTTTGCCAATGTCTGCAGTTGATTGCAGCTCATCCGCTTTGCGTCGCTCTGCATCCAGCATGGTTTCGAGCTCTCTAATTCTCGACAACAGATTGAGGCCGTTGAGTTTGCGCTCTTCGCTCAGCTGTGCGGTAAGCTGATCAATCAGTGCTTTAAGCTCTGCTTCGTTTGACCGCAGCTGTGCGATGGAATCTTCAAGCTCCATTGATCGGGAAATTGCAGCGCGCAATTCATTGTCTTTGGCTGCCAGTGCACTGGATTGCTGACCAAGCTTGTCATTGAGATCTTTTTCTCTTGAGCTGGCGCCGCTCTGGCCATTGGCAAGCCTGGCTTCGAGATCGGCAATCCGGTCTTTGGCGTTGTTCATCTGGCCTGCGAGCTGAGTTGCTTCTTTCTCACTCTGGCGCAGCGCATTCATCTGCTTTTCGGCGACGTCTTTTTCACGAGCGGTTTGATTTTTAAGATCGTCGAGTTGCTTTTCCAGTGATGCAGCAGTGGACTGTGCACCGGTAACGGCCTGTTGTTGTTGCTTGAGCTGTTCTGCGGCAGCTGCGGCTTTGGCCTCACCGGCATTGCGGGTTTCTTTAAGCTCAGCTTGTAAGCCCTGCAGCTCACGCTTCAGATCACCGTTTTCCCGTTGCAGGTTGTTCGCCTCTCCTTCACGGGCGCTGGTCGCACCTTTCTGCTTGTCGAGTTCATTCTGCAGGCTGGCAACAGATTCCTGGGCAGCTATTTTTGAATCTGCAGTGGCTTTCTGCGCATTGGCAATTTCACGTTGCAGCGCCTGAATTTCTTTTTGCTGTTCACCTGACTGGCGTTCGAGCTTGTCGCGTTCCTGCGTACGGTCGGCCAGCTGATTATTCAGTGCGTTAAGTTTTTCTTCGCCTGCTGCAATGGTCTGACGGGCTTTTGCAAGATTGTCAGATTCACCGCGAAGTGCATTTTCGAGATCGTTAATGCGGGCGTTGTCAGTCTGTTCGGTCTGTGCCAGTTTCTGCTGTAGTTTGGCAAGTTCTGCGCTAAGTGCAGCATGCTGTTGCGCTGCGTTTTCACGCTCTGCTGTTTTTGCTTTGATATCGTCATTCAGACTGGCGATGATATCTTCAAGGTTAGCGTTAACCTTCTCAGCGGCACGCAGCTTTTCCTCAGCCTCGGCGGCTTTAACAGATGCTTCACGCAGTTGTTGTTCTTTCTGCGCCTGTGCGGCTCCAACGTCTTTTAACTGCTGGTCTTTCTCTTTGTTGGCATTCTGTGCCTGACGAAGCTGATTCTCTTTGTCTGCTGCTGCCTGCTGAACCGCATTGAGCTGCTGATCTTTCTGTTCAGCGCCGGCGATGACTACACCCAGCTTTCTGTCGAGCTCGCGGTTTGCATCATCGGCGTTGTGAAGGTTCTGTTCTTTCTCTGCCAGTGCGCGCTGAAGGTCTTCGACATTATCAGCATGTGCCTGACGGGCCCGTTCGAGTTCTGCTTCAGTGACAGCAAGCTGATGATCCAGATCAGCGCGGTCCTCTTCAACGGCTGCCAGTTGATTTTCAAGGGCACGCAGTTCGTCGATGTCCCGTAACAGGTTGTCGCGTTCCTGCTCTGCACGCTGAATGGCTTCGTCGTTGTAGTGAAGCTTTGAGTTCAGTCCGGCCACCTGTGTGTTGCGATCGGTAAGTTCGCGGCGCAGGTCGTCGAGCTCATGCAGATAACGACGGTTGGCGCGCTTTTGATCGTCAAGTTCACTTTGGTGAGCCTGTTCTGTGAAGAAGCGTCGGCACAGCCAGCCAATTGCAGCACTTAGCAGTGAAGCAATTGCGAGCAACAGCAGCAATTGGGTAATGAGATAGACCATTGGGGGTACTCCGTAGGCGGTGTTTTATTCTTCGGAATTAATTGAAAGATTAAGTGGATCTGTTGAGAAATGAATCTCTGTGCGTCGGTTTTGAGCCCGGCCTTCGACTGTTTCGTTGGTTGCGATTGGTCTGAACTCGCCGTAGCCAAATGCAGTTATCTGATGCTGCGGAACACCTTTGCCGATCAAATAATCATGGACAGTGTCAGCTCTGCGTTCACTGAGTCCCTGGTTGTAACCTTCACCACCCGTGACGTCGGCGTGACTTTCAACCAGAATGTGCGTTACCTGTCCTGCACAAACGCCGTTGATGACACTGGCTACCGCATCGAGTTGTGCTGTGTACCGGCTCTCAATGTTCGAGTAATCGACCTTGTAGTTAAGTACGTTACCGTGGGTCGCGGTTTTCATTGCATCTCTGCACGCTTGTGTAATCATTGTGTACGGATCAATATCAATGTTCAGTTGTACGTCCAGTGGCTTCAGGGCATCGGCCCGCGTCGCTATTAATCTTTCAATAGCATCGCGGCGTGCTTCGTCGCTGACTACTCCGTTGAGAATAAAATCTTCGTCGGTGATTTTGAGGTCACCCCGATTCAACTGAGTAAGTGCTGCAATACCTGTCTCGACTTTTTCAGGACTCCGAATCAGTTCTGCAGCACCCGTGCCTATCACGCCGGTACTGATTAACGTACTGGGTGGAAGTGCCTTGTGGATATTGTTAATCATTGCAACAGTGTCGTCGTCATCGACGGTCCCGGACATGTGCAGCTTTTGATTTTCGTAGTCTGCTTCGAAGTCAAACCGCGGTGCAGCTTCAACTTCTTTTTCAATTGTGAGCTGTTCGGCAGTTTTGCGAACGCCCCACACTGAATTGGCTACAGACCGAACCTGATCGCGTTCGTTTTCGGAGGAAACAGCGCCGACAACAGTGACGTCACGGCCGTCAACGGACACTGATAGATCATCAGAATACTCTGCCAGCGCCGCCGTTGAGCGCTCAGTGATATCCTGTTCAATTCGTTCAGAATAGACTGTGGCCCCCACCCAATAGACTGCAGCAAGCAGAAATCCCAGTATTCCCAAGGTTAGTAAACGCATACATTTCAACCGATTAGTGAAAGTAGTTAAGACACTCTTCCACGTCATAACGGTTGGGCGAATATTTTCTTTATTGTGGCCCTGAATTGCGGTTGTGCATGACAGAAGTTTGGCGTAATGCGTCAGGTGCAGGTAACTTTAAAATTGCACCGGTGTATTTTTGCCGCGTTGTGTCAGTGGCTCGACGCGATCATCACTTTCACCATCAACACCACTGCGGCGATAAACACCAGTGTAACTATCAGGCCTGCAGCTATAAAGTGAATTGGTTTGCCGTGTTTGAAATCGCGTTCACGGTTGGCGTTTGACTGCACGCCGAAAGCGGCTGAAAGCGCACTTTTCAGTACATTGAAAAAGCCGGTGCCCTGTGGTGTGTTGCAGGTCATATCAGTTGGCAGAGGAATCTGGCGGGTTTTTACGTTTATCTTTACCGCCAATGACTGAAAGTTTATCTTTCATTTGCAAAAGCTTTGGTACTGCGCTGCCCAGTGTTAGCAGACGCTGAAGTTCTTTGGGGTTGAGCTTCTGTAAATCATGTGACCAGTCTGATACCTGTTCCATCAGGTCACACATTTGCTGCATGCGTTCGTGGGCATGGCGTTCGGCGTCGTCACCGGCGGGTTCCATGAGCGTTTGCCGCAGCAGCGTTAGTGTCGGGTCGAGCTCTCTCTTGCGTCTTTCTTCAACCAGCGTCAGCGCGATTTCCATGATGTCTTCGGGTGTGGAGAAGTAGTCTTTTCGGTCACCCGGCAGATGTTGAGATCGTACCAGTCTCCATGACTGCAATTCTTTGAGCCCCATACTGACATTGCTTCTGGAGACGCCGAGCGTATCGGTGATCTCTTCAGCATTGAGCGGTTTGTCACTGAGGTACAGCAGCGCGTAGATCTGACCGACGGTGCGGTTGATCCCCCAGCGACTGCCCATTTCTCCGAAGTGGAGAACAAAGGCCTGAATCGAGCTGCTCAATTCCACTAATTTCTGCTATTTCTGAAAATCTTGAAAATAGTATATCTGCTGATTGCGACGGTCGGCAAATCATTCAGGCGATATCACATTCCTTTGCATACTGCTGCTGTGAAGCCCAGGTCAGGTCTGTCAGATAGTCGTTGCGCTTTTGCCGGATAAAATTGCGCACCCGCGTGTAGTCGCTGCCGGCAATGGCATTCTCGAGTTCATCGAGCAGGTGCAGGGTGTTGTCGCCTGCTCGGTATTCTGCGGCGCGTGGCTGGTTGTCCTCGTTAATGCGAAACAGTCGCTGGCTGTACAACATAAATTTCGGGCCGCGGTGTGAGCGATCGTAAGGAATGGCCAGGTCTTCGAGTGTTGATTCAATGCCGATTGCATTTTCATTCAAAGGGCGCGAAATAAACCACCCGTGTGTTTCCGTACCGTCCTGTTCAACAATGCCTCCGGTGTACACATAGTCACAGTCGATACCGTCAAGCAGCGTGGTCACAACTTTGGAATGTTTTTTCAGGGTTTTCAGTGTAAATGTCATGTCCACAGCACTATTCCCGCTATCCCTTGTAATCAACGCTATGCGTTAATACTATGTAGAGAAGCAGGTAATACAAGGCTTATGATGAGACAGTTGTTTTTATCGCTGATTCTGTTCAGTTTCTTTTCAGTTTCACCCGCCACTGCAGACACTAGCGAGTCGCCGTCTTACTTCGATTCACTACTCAATGCTGCAACGCAGGCAGTCACCGAAACAGTAACAGAGATTGCTCTGGGTACGGCTGAGTCAACCCGCGAACTTGTTGCAGCAGTAAATGAATCCGACGATCCGTTGGAAAAGTACAACCGCATGATGTTTCGTTTTAACCAGGTGCTTGACGAAAAAGCACTGCAGCCACTGGCAACAAACTACCGCGAATACACCCCCGACATCGTGCAAACCGGAGTCAGTAATTTTTTCAGTAACCTCGGTGATGTTGGCGTAGTAACCAACTCGGTGTTACAGGGCAAGTTCGATCAGGCGCTGAATGACTCTTCACGGCTTGCGGTCAATACCATTGCCGGACTGGGCGGTGTTATCGATGTGGCCACCATGCTTGACCTTGAAAAAAACCATGAAGACTTCGGCCAGACGTTCGGTGTGTGGGGTGTGCCGGAAGGGCCGTACATTGTGCTTCCTGTACTCGGGCCGCGTACGATGCGAAGTGCTGTCGGAACTGCGCTCGATACCTACCTGCAGGTCGAAACCCTGGGGGCTGTTAGTGAAGCTGCCGCGGGGCAGGAAATTGTGACAGAAATGCTGGCGCTTAACCTGATACACCAGCGTTCAAAAATGCTTGGTAAAACTGAATTGCTGGAGCAGGCTGCTCTCGACCCTTATGTCTTTACCCGTGAAGCCTATCTGGCCTACCGTCGTTGTCAGGTGGAAGACTGCGATAAAGTCGATTACCAGCCTTCTGCAACACCGGAGCTGTTCGATGATGGTATTGATGAGCTCGACCTGCTCGATGAGCTGGAACAGCCGCAGAACTTACCGGACGAACTCGACTTGCTGGATGAGCTTGACTAGTACAGCCGGCGGTTCACACTGACCACATCTGAAACACTTCAGGTAACGGCTGCCATACTGCAGACCGGTGCGCCTCGCCGAACACTCGCGCTGCGCAAAGCGTCCGGTAGTATGGCAGGGCACTGGGAGTTTCCGGGAGGCAAGCTTGAAAATGGCGAATCCCTGCGCGAATGTCTGATCCGAGAGATACATGAAGAACTTGGGGTTGTTGTTGTCCCCGGTGATTATGTTGGTGTGTCGGAATTTCAAACTGCTAAAAACACTATTGCACTGCATGGTTTTATTGTCAGGCAATGGAGCGGCGAGCTAACGCTGACCGAACATGATGCCCTGCAATGGCTTACCGCAGATGCGCTGCTGTCGCTATCCTGGTCTCCTGCTGATGTGCCGCTGGTGCAGGCAGTGATCGATAATTACGCCTGATAACACAACCTGCAGTCTTTGAATTGATCGTTGGTGTTTAATGCATCAGTTTTGGTTGAGCGTACAGTAGACCTGCGTGTTGCCGGGTTAAGCGGCCGGATTGGTGTCGATAAAACCGTTTGTCTGGCGTTGCCACAAGGTGGCATAGATTCCCTGTGACTGCAGCAGTTGCTGGTGAGTACCCTGTTCGACGATTTTACCGTCGTCCATTACCAGCAATCTGTCCATCGCGGCGATAGTAGATAACCGGTGTGCAATTGCGATAACGGTTTTATTTTTCATTAACGCAAACAGGCTTTGTTGAATTGCTGCCTCGACTTCTGAATCGAGTGCAGAAGTTGCTTCATCGAGTACCAGTATCGGCGCGTCTTTCAGAAGCACTCTTGCTATAGCCACACGCTGACGCTGACCGCCGGAGAGTTTTACTCCGCGTTCACCCACCTGCGCATCGTACCCGTGATTGCCGTTAGGGTCTGTCAGGCCCGGTATAAAATCACTGGCATGTGCAAGCTCTGCGGCTTCAATCATTGCCGCTTCTGTTGCATCCGGGTTGCCGTACAATATGTTTTCGCGCACGGTTCGATGCAGCAGCGAGGTGTCTTGTGTGACAACACCAATGTTTGCGCGGATGGAATCCTGAGTAACACGTGAAATGTCCTGTCCGTCTATGAGGATTTTTCCTGATTCCACATCGTGAAACCTTAGCAGTAAATTAACCAGTGTGGATTTTCCGGCTCCCGAACGACCGACAACACCGACTTTTTCTCCGGGGTTAATGGTCAGGTCCAGTTGTTTTATTACGCGCTCGGTACCGCCATAGTTAAAGCCGACTGCATTGAAATCGATCTTTCCGGTGGAAACGTTGAGTGCCGGTGCACCTTCAATATCGGTAACCGTTTGTGCTTTAGATAGCGTGTTTCTGCCATCTGCGACGGTGCCGATATGTTCGAACAATGCACTGAGTTCCCACATGATCCAGTGCGACATACCATTGAGCCTTAAGGCAAGTGCAACAGCAACCGCAATGGCACCGATGCTAATAGACTGGTGCATCCATAAATAGATTGCCATCGCAGAGATGCCGAATATCAACAGGAAATTAAGCATACTGACGCAAAGTTCCAGGCCGGTCGACAGGCGCATTTGCAAATATACTGTGTCCATAAACTCACCCATGCCGGCTCGCGCGTAGTCTTCCTCCCGCTTTGTATGCGCAAACAATTTAATGGTGGATATGTTGGTGTAGCTGTCGACAATTCTCCCTGTCATCGTCGAGCGCGCGTCGGCCTGTAACGTTGAAACGCGTTTAAGTCTGGGAATGAAATACCATTGTGCAGCGGCATACAGACACAGCCAGACAAACAGCGGAGCCATTAGCAACGCGCTTGAGTTCAGCACAATACCGAGCATGGAAATAAAGTACACCACCACATAGACAAACACATCGGTGATTTTTAATACGGCTTCGCGTGTCGACAATGCGGTTTGCATGACTTTGGTTGCTACTCTGCCTGCATAGTCGTCCTGAAAAAACGACATGCTTTGCCCGAGCAGGTAGCGATGAGCGGTCCAGCGGATTGCCATTGGGAAGTTGCCAAGCAGTGACTGGTGGTTAACCAGCGTGTGCAGCAACGTGAGCGCCGGCATAACGACCAGCAACACCACGGTCATCCATAACAAAGTACTGCCTTCCGTTTGTAACAACGTGTCCGGATCACGGACCGAAAGCCAGTCGACCAGTTGCCCGAGAAACCCGAACAACATGACTTCCAGTACCGCCATGGTGCCGGTTATCAATGCAAGCACAACCAACGGCCACCGCATGCCCCGGCTGTAGTGAATAACAAATGAC
>CAYZVB010000025.1:0-245 GCA_964481315.1 uncultured Granulosicoccaceae bacterium | reverse complement strand
CAGCAGGTTAAATGGTGGTGTTGACGGGCGGCTTTGCGGGAACGGCTCGGTAAGCCTTTCGAAATATCTGAGCATGGCTGAATCATACCGCGTTAGCAGCATCAGTCGGCCGCTTTGTTTGTCAATTATTTTAAGCCCGCGGGCTCAATTTGCCCGACGTGCGCTGGCTGAACGTAATAGCGCCTGGTGGTAACGAAACGGTCGAGGTTGGTAAGGTTATTGTGTCGTGGGCCGCGTGGCCGCTT
>CAYZVB010000024.1:25254-27031 GCA_964481315.1 uncultured Granulosicoccaceae bacterium | reverse complement strand
ATCTCGAACTGCTTGTTCCATTCTTCGGCTTCGCAGCTGGTATGGAAGAAAGACTCGAGTGCAACATTGCGCTCAGGAGAGCCGGTTTCAGAGTACTTGTAGCGTACTTTGAAGTCAGGAATATTGCTGACGTGCGCCGGTACACCAAGTTTGGCAGGTGTGCCGGATTGTGTGTTCGCGGTTTTGCGACCGTAGTACACCTGCGGGTAGCTCTTCACAGAGTATTCGTTACCCTCATCGCGACGCAGCCAGTTGTAGTCCCACTTGGCAATATAGTTGCCCGGGCCGCCGGTCAGCGTGATGCATTGCGACCAGTTGTCGGTCCACACGTCACTATCGTTCCAGGTATTGTTCTGCAACACGTAGTCACCGTAGGCAATTTCTGCCCATGGCTGGCACCAGCGGGTGTTAAGCAACGGGTTGCTTGGTGTTGCGGTGACGCCGGCAACCACTTTACAGGTGCGATCGTTTTCATAACCGAAACCGTCGTCATTGCCGTCGCTGGAGTCAGTCAGACAGATGGGTGTGCCGTTGTCGTAACCGGGAACAGCCGCGGCTACCGGTGGTGGAGCAGCACCGTCGGTGTCGAGCTGGGTTTGCTGGGTAACGTTACCCCAGCGGCAGGACTGGCCCTGTTCGAAGCCCCAGCCGTCGCCATTGTCAGTTGCATTGACTGAACACTGCGGCGCGCTGCCGTTGTAGTTGTCGCTGGTATTGTTGTTGTTGTTTGAGTTGGTGCTGTCGAAACGGCAGGACTGCCCGTTTTCGTAGCCCCAGCCGCCGCCACCGTCGGCTGCCGCCGAACTACAGGTAGGGTAACCGCTGTTGTTGTTTGTGTTGTTACTGGTCGGGCTGGCACCACCGGCGAAGCGGCAGGATGCGTTGTTTTCCCAGCCCCATCCGTCGCCGTTGTCTACGGCATTCGATGAACACTGCGGCTGACTGCTGTTAGTGGTCTGAACGACACAGGAAACACCGTTTTCATATCCCCAGTTGCCACTGATAGTTGCCGTGGCGGAGCAAGGTGGGTGACCACTCGCCATTCGACAGGATTGCCCGGACTCATAGCCCCAGCCATCGCCGTTGGTGTCGACTATTGCACTACTGCAAGTCGGAGCCGATGATTGTGCTATCGCAGGCTCGCCGGTCAGTATGAACAATGTTGGCAGACAGCACAGTGTGGCCGCGGCCCGTTTAAGGGTATTTATAATCAACTGTTAAATCCCGGTTATAGGTTATTGACTGAATACTTGCGTGACGTGAAACTGGATCGAACAACGAATTAATTTCGCCCGGTTAGCGGTCCCTGGCGCTTCGTTGTGCAACCCCTACAGATCGCGCAGATGTATAAAATGCGAACCCTGAAAGTCAGGTTAAACGACGGTAATACAGTCACTTAAGATCTAGATTTCGCATTAACTTTACGTTCTACGAGGTTGTCGGCACGTCAAATTAATCATTAGATTACGCAAAGGACATAATTGCCCGGTTGATGTTTCGGGCAACTGATTCCCACGCGTTATCTCTGCTTCCAGCCTAAATATTTAGACGAAATCGAGAGGGTTGATGCAGAAACCGTTCTGTTACGGTGGGCGGGAACGCAGGTTTCGCCCGGAAACACGCCCCGGGCAATAAATAACCTACTGTTTTTAAAGTAATTTTTTACCGAAAAACATTAACAACCCGGTAATTTACTTTTTTCATAACATCTTGTCATACAAGCTTTTTGTAGCGAATACGGTGCGGTTGGGCGGCATCGTCACCCATACGGCGACGC
>CAYZVB010000024.1:19347-25244 GCA_964481315.1 uncultured Granulosicoccaceae bacterium | reverse complement strand
CTTCGTACTCGGTGTAGTTTCCAGCGAAGAACTCCACATGAGAGTCATCTTCGTAGGCCAGGATGTGTGTGGCAACTCGGTCCAGAAACCAGCGATCGTGCGAGATAATAATCGCAGACCCGGGAAACGCCAGTAGCGCCTCTTCAAGCGCCCGCAGCGTTTCCACATCGAGGTCGTTGGACGGCTCATCGAGCAGCAGTACATTAGCGCCCTGTTTTAGCGTCATTGCCAGCTGCAGCCGGCCGCGTTCACCGCCGGACAAATCTTTGACCAGCTTTTGCTGATCGGCACCTTTAAAGTTGAAGCGGCCAATATAAGCGCGCGACGGCATCTCAAAGTTGCCGATGACAATTTGATCCTGCCCTTCAGACAGCAACTCGAAGACAGTTTTGTCACCGTCGAGCGCATCGCGGCTCTGATCGACCCAGGCGATATCGACAGTGTCGCCCTTCTCGATGCTGCCGCTGTCGGGCTGCTCGGTGCCCATGATCATGCGAAACAGTGTCGATTTTCCGGCACCGTTGCCACCGATAACGCCGATGATCGCGCCCTGCGGTACGGCAAAACTCAGATCGTCAATCAGCAAACGATCGCCGAAACCCTTACTGACATTATTGAACTCCAGCACCTTCTCGCCAAGCCGCTGGCCATTGGGGATATAGATTTCGTTGGTTTCGCTGCGTTTTTGAAATTCCTTTGACTGCATTTCTTCAAAGCGCGCCAGTCGCGATTTTGATTTCGACTGACGGGCCTTGGCCCCTTTTCGCACCCACTCAAGCTCGGCCTTCATGGCCTTGGCATGGGAAGATTCCTGCTTGGCTTCCTGTTCGAGTCTGTCGGCCTTGGCTTCGAGCCACGCAGAGTAATTGCCTTCAAACGGAATACCGCGTCCGCGATCGAGTTCGAGAATCCAGCCAGCGACATTGTCGAGGAAATAACGGTCGTGGGTAATAGCCACCACGGTTCCGTCGAATTCGTGCAGAAAGCGCTCGAGCCAGGCGACAGAATCGGCATCAAGGTGGTTGGTTGGCTCGTCCAGCAACAACATATCCGGCCCCGACAGCAATAACCGGCAAAGTGCCACGCGGCGCTTTTCACCACCAGAAAGATTCTTTATTACAGCATCCCACGGTGGCAGCCGCAGCGCATCGGCGGCAATATCAAGCTGACGCTGCAAGTCGTGCCCACCCGTAGCCTGCAGCATAGCTTCAAGCTTCGCCTGCTCGGCTGCCAGTGCGTCGAAATCGGCATCGGGTTCGGCATAGGCGGCATAGACTTCGTCGAGTCGTGCCTGAGCTTCTTTCACCTGATCGACCGACTCTTCCACCGCATCGCGGACCGTTTTATCGGGATCGAGCTCGGGCTCCTGCGGCAGGTAGCCGACTTTGATATCAGGCATCGCCCGCGCCTCACCGTCAATTTCGGTATCTCTGCCGGCCATAATTTTCAGCAGCGTAGACTTACCGGCGCCGTTCAGACCGAGCACTCCGATTTTTGCGCCCGGAAAAAATGACAGCGAGATATCTTTAAGAATTTGACGCTTGGGCGGTACCACCTTACCCACCCGGTTCATTGTGTATACGTATTGAGCCATGCGAAATCTTACTGTAATGAGTCGAGTTTACGAGTGTCGCGCCAACAAATCAGGCATATATCAAGCATGTTACCGCGCAACCGGTTAACAGTGTGCAGACAGGAACTGTTACCATTGTCCGGTTGCGATCCGGATTTTCTATTGCTGCCGGTATAGCAACCACCAACACCGGATTAAAAACAGAAACCGCTGATACAGAGGACCTTTGGTTGATGAGCGCGAACGAGTATATCACCCACGGCGAGCTAAGCATTGCCTCGTCACTTCACCGCCTGGTGGCAGAAGAAGTTTGCCCCGGTACCGGCGTCGAGCCGGATACCTTCTGGAGCGAGCTTGAAGGGATTATCAAAGATTTTGCACCGCGAATAAAAGCGCACCTGGCAAAGCGCGACGAGCTGCAGGAAAATATCGACAACTGGCACAAGTCCAACAAGACCTTCGACGCGGCAGACTACAAAAGCCACCTGACAGACATCGGCTACCTCGAACCAACTGTTGATGCATTTACCATTGCAACATCTAACGTAGACGCCGAAATTGCCACCACCGCCGGTGCTCAGCTGGTTGTACCGCTCGACAACGCCCGCTTTGTTCTCAACGCAGCCAATGCACGATGGGGCAGCCTGTACGATGCGCTGTATGGTACCGATGCCATTTCCGAAGACGATGGCGCTACCCGCGCCGGCGGCTACAACCCGGTACGCGGTGACAAAGTTGTGGCCTACTGCCGGGCCTTTCTCGACGAGCACTTTCCGCTCGCTTCCGGGTCGCATAAAGATGCCATCGGCTATAAAAATGACAACGGCAAACTGGTAATCAGTGTTGCCGGCAACGAGACCTCGCTATCCGACCCGGCGCAGTTTGCAGGTTTTACAGGTGACGCAGCAGCTCCCGACAAAGTTCTGCTGGTCAAAAACAACCTGCATGCCGAACTGTGCTTTGACGCTAATCACCCGATCGGTAAAACCGATGCGGCAAACCTGTGCGACATTATCCTCGAGTCTGCAATCACCACTATCTGTGACTGCGAAGACTCTGTAGCTTCTGTCGATGCTGAAGACAAGTGCATGGTATACCGCAACTGGCTCGGGCTTATGACCGGCAAGCTTGCACACAGTTTTGAAAAAGACGGCCGTACCATCGACCGCAAATTATCGGCAGATCGCGAATACCAGACACCCGACGGCGGCAGCTTAACATTGCCGGGCCGCAGTGTTTTGCTGGTAAGAAACGTTGGCTCGCAGCTAATGATCGACACGGTAAAGTATGCCGGTGAAGAGGTACCAGAAACGCTTATCGACGCAATGGTGACTTCACTGTCAGCCAAACACGATCTGCTTGGGCTGGGTGAACATCGCAACAGCCGCAACGGGTCGGTTTATATTGTAAAGCCGAAAATGCATGGCTCTGCCGAAGTGGCACTGGCCAATGAACTGTTCGAGCGCGTAGAAAAAGCCCTGTCCATCGAGCCCAATACTTTAAAGATGGGCATCATGGATGAAGAGCGACGCACCACGGTTAATCTCAAGAACGCAATTTCTGCGGCGCAAAACCGCGTTGTGTTCATTAACACAGGTTTCCTTGATCGTACCGGTGACGACATCCACACCTGTATGGAAGCCGGTGCCATGCTACCTAAAGCCGAGATCAAGGAAGCAAAGTGGTTAATGGCTTACGAAGACAACAACGTTGACTGCGGACTCGCCTGCGGACTGCAGGATCACGCGCAGATCGGTAAAGGCATGTGGGCTATGCCAGACGAAATGGCGGCGATGCTTAAAACTAAAATCGGACATCTGCAACAGGGTGGCAACACCGCCTGGGTGCCCTCACCTACTGCTGCAACGCTGCATGCTACACATTACTTTTCGATCAATGTGCGTGACAGACAGAACGAGCTCAAATCTCGTACACCGGCAAGTGTTGACGACATTCTAACCATTCCATTACTACCAGCCGGTCGCAACCTCAGCGCCGATGAAATCAAAAACGAACTCGACAACAACTGCCAGGGAATTTTGGGTTACGTTGCACGCTGGGTTGGTCAGGGCATCGGTTGTTCAAAGGTTCTCGATATCAACAATGTCGCGTTAATGGAAGACTGTGCCACTTTGCGTATATCGAGTCAGCATATTGCTAACTGGTTACACCATGGCATTATCAGTGAGCAGGATGTGACCGAGTCAATGAAACGCCTGGCGTTGTTTGTTGACGAGCAGAACAGCGGTGACGCCGACTACTCACCGATGTCTGCAGACTTCGACAACAGCGTAACTTTTCAGGCATCACTCGACCTTGCACTGAAAGGCCGTGTTCAGCCAAACGGCTACACCGAGTTTATATTGTACGAGCGACGCCGCGAAGCCAAAGCTGCCGGCTAGCAAAGTCGTTTGCATATCTGACACAGGCGGTTGTCAAACGCATTTGTACAACAACTGCAAGGCATTGCCGAAGCACTGTTATCCTCCCGTTGCTGGCGGGAGGGTCCGTGCTTAAACACCTGCCCAGTTTTCTCTACCGCACGCCTTATAAAGTACGCCAGCCCACCTCACACTTTATTACTCCAGGCTACTCATCAAACCTGCTGCCACCACTCCCCGCATCCATAACCACAAAACACATTTGCAACTATCGCATTAAAGCGAGTTATACATAGTTCATTACAATCTCCGGCACTATCTCGCCCGTGAATGGCACAAACAGTGCGCGACCTTCCGTTGAAGCCATTGCACTAACGCTTGCGTACAGTAGCACTGTGTCATGTTGTGAACTGATTCAAGTTGTTTCCGCGGCAATCGCTAACAGTAATACGGGCCTTAATTCGAGACCCGTTTAACGACTGACGGGGTAACAAATGGCACAGGCAATCGCAAGCGCCGAACAAACCGGGGACAGTCAGACTCGGACACGTTCCGGGCTAAGTTCTTACGTCAAATCCATCGCCGACCCGCACCGGTCGCTACTGCTTCTGCGGTTCATACTGCTTAATTTGTTTGCCTTTGCCATGCTGGGCGTTGCCTGGTCACAAGGCTACGTGCAAATGGTTATCGATGCCGACAAAACCTACCTGTCGCTTGTGATCTTTGCGGTCTTTATGATTGGACTGATTATCTGCAGCATGAAAGTCTGGCAAACCAACAATGAAATTGATGCACTCAACAGTTCTGATGGTGTTCGCGCCAAAGCTGTGCAACATTTGGTGTCTGTTATAGACACACCGGATGCAGACAGTAGAGCCAACTTAAGCGGCTCACTTCGTATGCGCATTGCTCACAGAATATCGGTAGTGCGGCATCTGGCGAACACACTGGTATTGCTTGGCCTGATCGGTACTGTGCTTGGTTTTATTATCGCGTTATCCGGCGTGGACCCCGATACCGCCTCAGATGTGAATGCCATTGCCCCCATGGTTTCCATGCTGATAAAGGGTATGTCAACAGCGCTGTACACGACACTGATCGGTTCAATTTTGAACGTCTGGCTTATGGCCAACTATCAAATACTGGCTGGTGGTACCGTACAATTAATCGGCTCGCTGCAAGAGGCAGTCGAAAAAAATGCGTGAATTTGATCTGTTTGATGAAGAGAGCACGTCAACGCTTTTCCGCGACGTTATCATGCTGGCGCTGGCCGGGTTTGTCACACTTGTCATGCTACTGGTACCGCACGTTAACCCCAAAGCGGTTGCTGAGGAAACTTCCAAGTCACCGGGTAACTTAACTGTCGAACTGCGCTGGCCTGACGACATAAACGCCGATGTCGACTTATGGGTGGAAGCCCCGGGCGATGTACCCGTCGGGTATTCGAACAAAGGTGGTCAGGTGTTTAACCTGCTACGCGATGATCTTGGCGATACCGCAGATCTCACCGGGCTGAACTACGAGTTCACCTACTCACGCGGTGTGCCTGAAGGTGAATACGCAGTTAATGTACATCTGTACCGAAATGCAGCAAAAGTTTACCCAATACCGGCAACAGTAGTGGTCAGCCTGAAGAAGCCGGGTTACCGCTCTGCCAAGCAATTGCTGGTTAGTAAGCTTGACCTTACCCATCAGGGAGAAGAGTCGACCGTTTTTCGATTCCAGCTTGATGATAAAGCAAATCTCGTGGCTGGCAGTGTACATAACCTGCCCAAGAAGCTGCGCAACCGGAATCGCAAGTCATGACTGTGACCACACACTGGTTTGTCATAGGTGCAGCGCTCACTGCATTGCTGTGCAGCATTGCAATCTGGGCCCCGCGATCAGTTAAAATAAAGCTCGCAGCACTCATTTGCGCGGCACTGTTTCTACCGGTTGGATAC
>CAYZVB010000024.1:19049-19337 GCA_964481315.1 uncultured Granulosicoccaceae bacterium | reverse complement strand
CGTTAAACGACATACTCAGTCGCCCAAAGCCAATGAACCTGGAAACAGCACACAAAGAACTTGAAGAAGTAGCAGTGATCAGCTCACTGATGCGGGAAGACGAAGGTATTTATCTGTGGTTGCAAATTCCGGAAGTTACAGAGCCCCGATCGTATAAACTGCCATGGTCGGAAGAAGCAGCCAAACAATTGCACAAAGCACAGCAAAGTGCCGAAGCAAACGGCACCGAGGTACAGATGAAAAAGCCGTTTACCAAAACGCTCGACACCGAGGAACCGGTTTTCTATG
>CAYZVB010000024.1:14085-19039 GCA_964481315.1 uncultured Granulosicoccaceae bacterium | reverse complement strand
GCACCACAGGCCGCCCTGCCGCCCAAACAACCCCCGGAGGAGCAGCCAATCGTATTTAAATCTGCTGCCAAGTAGATTTAACTTATAATGCAGTCAAATAAACCTTTCACTGGCCGGCAAAGTCGTAGCGAAAGTATTTAACGCCTTCTATCGGGTTGTCACAATACGGCTCAGTACTTCGGAAGCCATAAGTTTTATACATGCTTTGCGCGGTTTGCATAGACGGAAGCGTGTCGAGAACTATCGACGTGTACCCTTTTACCATGGCTTTTTCCATCGCCGCTATAAACAATCGCTTACCGATACCCCGTCCATGAAAGTCAGGCTGCACGAACAGCCGCTTTAGTTCTGCCTGCTGCCCTTCATGCGGCCTTACTGCAACACAACCGATAAATTGATTTTCGTGTTGCGCCAGCAGAATACTGCCTTCCGGTCTGGCATAGCACCCGGGCAACTCGGCCAACTCCTTTTCAAATCCCTGAAAAAACAAATCAACATTCAGCCATTGCTGATACTGGCGGAATAACCGCTCAACCGCCGTCATATCGTTCTCTACAGCTTCAATTATTTCCATAGATTCGCTTACCGGCATTACTGGTCGGGCTTAGATTGTACGCTTGTGTACAGTCAGGTGTTAATTCCATCGGCCAACATTACGATGTCACGGCGAAGATTGTGGCACACTGTTGGTGCAATACTGAACAATCTGGAGAGAGGAATGAACCTATACCCGGTCAAGCCGGCGCGTCTGGCTGCCACAATGTGTACGACCACACTGCTTAGCGTATTGGTTAGCGGTACTGCGATGGCAGACAGTCAAAATCGTTTTCCAAATTCAACTACCGGCACCTACCACATGGTGGCCAGCGCAAATCCGCTGGCGTCACAGGCTGGTGTCGACATACTCGAGGCCGGCGGTACGGCAATGGACGCTGCGGTTGCAGTGCAACTCATGCTTAACCTGGTAGAACCGGAGTCTTCCGGTATCGGTGGCGGGGCATTCCTGCTGTTCTGGGATAACTCCAGGCAAAAGCTACTGACCTACGACGGCCGCGAGAAAGCACCGGCCGCTGCCACCCCCGAGTATTTTCTCAAAGAAGACGGCGAGCCAATGAAATGGTCGCAGGCGGTACCGGGGGGCCTGTCTGTCGGTGTGCCCGGCACATTAATGCTGCTTGAGACCGCACATGCAGACCACGGTATTAAACCATGGGACACGCTGTTCAAAGCGGCTATTGATCAGGCTGAAAAAGGCTTCGAAGTCAGTGACAAACTCTCAAACTCAATTGCCGGAGCGGCGGAACGCGGCCTGACATTGTTTGATACCACCCGTGACTACTTCTTCAATGACGACGGCTCACCGCTTGCGGCCGGCACCGTACTAACTAACCAGGCTTTCGCAGACACCTTAAAGCTACTGGCACAACACGGCTCGGTACCTTTTTACCACGGAGAGATTGCCCAGAATATTGTCGATGCAGTCACCACCACCGAAACCAACACTGGCATGATGACGCTGGACGATCTTGCCGCTTACCGGGTCATTAAACGCGAGCCCGTGTGTTTCCCCTATCGCGAATACGATGTCTGCGGCATGGGCCCGCCAACCTCCGGCGGCCTCACCATGGGTCAAATACTCGGTATGCTTTCCCACTTCGACCTGCCCGCCATGGGACCCGGTGCCGATGCATGGCATCTGTTTATCGAAGCGGCAAAGCTCGCTTACGCAGACCGCGGTATGTACATGGCCGATGCAGACTTTGTCGATATGCCGGAAGGCCTGCTCGACCCGGACTATTTGAAATCACGCGCCGATCTAATTAATCCAAAGATCAGCATGGGTAAAGCCGAAGCAGGCACGCCTCCTTGGGAGTCAGCGCAGTTGCGTTACCCCGATCTGCAACCTGAACGCGCCGGTACGTCCCACTTTTCAATCATTGATCGTTACGGCAATATGGTCTCCATGACCACCACTATAGAAAGTGGTTTCGGTTCACGCCTGATGGCAGACGGGTTCCTGCTAAACAACGAGCTCACCGACTTTTCTTTCAGACCCGAAAAAGACGGTAAGCCGGTTGCCAACCGCGTTGAAGGCAATAAGCGTCCCCGATCTTCGATGTCTCCCACCATTGTGATGAAAAACGACCGGCCGGTATTGCTTACCGGTTCACCCGGAGGTTCACGCATTATCAACTACGTTACGCAATCGGTTGTGGCGATTCTTGACTGGGGCATGGATCCGCAGGACGCACTGAACATGGGCCATGTGGTCAATCGCAATGGTAAAACCGATTTGGAAGAAGGCACCGAAGCAGTAGAGCTACAGGCAGCACTTGAAGCACTGGGGCACGAAGTTAACATTCGCGGTCTTAACTCAGGGCTGCATACCATACTGATTCACGGTGGCCGTTATTTCGCAGCGGCAGATCCGCGACGCAATGGTGAAGCCATCGGAGAGTGACTGTTAGTTAGATAGCTACGCAAGAGCCGGTTGCAACAGACACAGCGTTCTGTTGTAACCGGCTAATGATTATCGCAACCAGTCGTGACGGTCAGCCGTGGTTACCGTGGTGGTGATAACCTGCCCTTCCCTGACAATCAACAGTTCAATGTTGCTGCCGCTGTTACCGCCAGACCACAACGTGCGGTACAGGTCTGCCATTTTGTAAACGCGTTGACTATTCACAGCAAGCACTGCGTCGTTAACCTGTAACTCAGCCGCTGCAGCCGGGCTTTCCTCAGCCACCCGCACTATTTTCAGATCGGGAATTGACTCGTTAAGCGTGACACCCAGCCATGCACGCTTTTCGACCGTTTGTCCGCCGGTAAGCAATGTGCCGAAGCCGGATCTGAGGTGTTCTATCGGGATAAATAAATTACCGCTTACAGAGGGCGATGTGTTATCCGCGTTAATGTCGCTAAGTAACAGACTGCCAATGCCAATTAACTCAGCGTCGCGGTTGATCAGCGCAGCCCCACTAAATGAACGGGTGGCAGGCGATGTATAAAACGCTCTGTCGAGCAGGTATTCCCATGAGCCGGCAAATTCCCGAGCCCTGGCAATGCGTGTTACGTGCGCATTGGCGGTACCACCATGCGGTAGAACGACGGCATCATCGTCAACACCGACGATGCTGGAATCTCCCAACGCCATCGCCACCATACCTTCGGGTAACTGCGTCCGCAGCAGTGCCAGACCGGTCGCGTGATCATTAACCACTACTTCTGCGGGTGCACGGCTGCCATCGTTAAAAGTCACTTCAACCTGCGCCGCTTCAAGCACCAGATATCCAACGGTAACCAGCAGTCCCGAAGCATCGATAATTACCGCACTGCCCGAGCGGGTACTGCCCAGAGTAGCACCGGTGCGGGCATTCGGTTTAACGGTTGACTCAAGTGCGACAACCGCAGCAGCAAAGTCGCTGGCATCCGGTTCGGCATGCAGCGCCCCCGACACGCAAAAAAACAGTAAAAAAATAACTGCGACAGCTTTTTTGATCATTGCCGGTATCCCTGAAGCCCGATACAGTGTACTGCGATTCTACCGCGCAGTGCCCGAAATTCTTATCGATAAACTATCCGGCAATCAGACACCCTTCAGTCACGGTAAGGCGTTTCTATTAATAGCCCACCGAAAAGCAGCACATTGGACCAGTCGAACACGACCGATCCGCGTGACCACCACAAAAAATGTACACATCGCAATCCGACTGACACGGCGCAGTGCAATCGGTACCATCCGCTATCCAATTACTAAATACCGGCTATGCGAAAGACCACCTTAATAACGCTTTTGATATTGGCAATGATGCTTCCGGGTTTCACTGCCGCGCAAAGCAACACATCGGAATCGGCGATTGATCGCCGGTTAACGCTTACCCGGTCAACGGATGACAATCCGTTTGCCATAGCGGCACACAAATCAAACTTTCTGCTGCCGCTGACGCTCACTTCCAATACGATTATCGAAGACGGACAGGCCGCCGAAATCAAATTTCAATTTAGTCTGCTGGTGCCAATGCTAAGAGGTATTTTCGATACTGATGCGTCAGTGGCATTTGGCTACACCAATCAGTCTCACTGGCAGGCATTTAACAGCAAACTCTCAAGTCCGTTTACAGAAACCAATCACGAGCCGGAGCTGTTTCTGGTGCTGCCCTACAAGAAAAATTTTGCCGGCTTTAACCAACGCGGCGCAATTGTCGGCATATCGCATCAGTCAAATGGCCGCACGCCGCCGTTTTCAAGAAGCTGGAACCGGGTCTATGTGGATTTTCTTTTTGAAAAGCAAAACACTTACTTCTCATTCAAGACCTGGTACCGCATACCGGAAGAAGAGAAAGAAGATGTACTTCAGGCCGAAGGTGACGACAACCCCGACATTGGAGACTTCATGGGTAACTTCGAGCTAACTGCGTTTCATAAGCGTGGCGGTCACAGCTATTCTGCGATGGTTCGCCACAATCTTTCATCAAAGCAGCGCGGTGCACTGCAAATTGACTATGATTTTCCAATTTCCGACAAACTGAAACTCACCGCACATTTGTTTACCGGCTATGGCGAAAGCCTGATTAACTACAACCGCTATGTTAATCGGGTTGGAATTGGCTTCAGACTGTCAAACTGGTTGTGAAACTAACAACCGCATGCGCCACTAAACGAGAAAAAATGCTGATATAAACCCGATTAATCCACCAAAGACAGCACCCCAGACCACCAGCCAACCCAGGTGCTTACGAATCATTCGCTGCACAATGTCTTTGACCATTTCCGGCGTGAGTTCATCGAGCCGGTTTTTAACGATTGCACCAATACGATCAACAAAATCATCGCTTTGCGTAATGCTGGCCAGCTGCTTATTGAGGTTTTTCTGAAACGATGGTGAACGTACTGTTTTGATCAGAAATTCATGCATGCGCGACTTGAATGGTTCGCGCATTGCGTCGAGCGCTTT
>CAYZVB010000024.1:0-14075 GCA_964481315.1 uncultured Granulosicoccaceae bacterium | reverse complement strand
ACTTTCAATAACGATAGCACTTATTCAAGCTCAGAATCCATCACCACAGAAACCAGCTGATCAAAAGCATCATCCATATCAAGGTTTTTGATGACCGGTTCCAGATCAACGGTTTTATTTTCTTCGTTGTTTTGGAAAAAACGTTCAACGCTGTCGCGGTTGAAAAGCTCTTGCGTCACCAGCTTTTGAATGCCGGTTTTAAACTCATCAAAGTGCAGTGGAATAACACCTGACCCGTACAACCCCGGCACCTTTTCAAATAACATGTGCACTGCCAGCCAGTTGGTGACGGCACCGGACAGTGCGAACAGTCCGGTATAAAATACAAACTGCCCCACCGGTGGCGGGATAAGCATGCCAAGTACGATCAGTACGATCGCTACCAGGTTGGGGACGAGATTTTTATCAAACAAAGCCATATAGGTTTATCGCTTACCACATCAGATCGTCGGGAACCTGAAAGTCGGCGTACTCATCGTCTTCCGCCTGCTCATCAGCATTGTCATTGCATACCAGCACCAGTGACTCATCACGTTCGGCAATTTTTTGTGCAGCCTTACGCGGGATGAGGTCGTACTGATCATTGGTTTTGACAATAGCCAGCACACCATTGATTACCGCCTTGCGCTGCGTGTCGGTTAAAAGCATCGTTGTAATGGTGCTGCCATCAGGAAAGCGGTGCTCAATATCGCCCCGCTCCTCAACGCGGTTCATTGCCACAATCTGATGAATCTGTGCCTTTATCGCGGCAAGTTCCGCCTGCCGGTTTTTCTCTTCGTTTAGCGCTTTGTCTTTGGCAAGCTTTTCTTCCATCGCCTGTTTGGCCAGCTGAGCCGATTCATCTTCGACCTCCTTGCCGGTGCGCTTCAGCTTTTCTTTGCTGTTTTTAGCTTTTTTTGCGCGAACCGCCTGTTTCTTATTGGCGAGCCCGGCCTTGAGCAATTGATCCTGCAGTGATTTTCCCATCGATCAGCGTAGCCTCACTTTCTAATGCACTTTTTTTATCGGCGGCTCTGTCGCGCCGATGTTGTCTGTTCGCTTTGTGGTGATGGCTCTGGTCACCAGGCCATGTGTCGGTGCAAACAAGAACGCCAGAATAAACACTACCATTAACGCCAGAACGATGGTTGGCGCTGTGGCACTGCCGATATATAAGCTGCCAATCACACCCACTATCGCACACACCACGCTTACTACAACGGACACCAGCAACATGCGATCAAAACGATCAGCCAGCAGGTGCGCGATGGCACCGGGTGCGATCAACAGCGCAATAATCAAAATGATGCCAACGGCTTTTAAGCCCGCCACGATAACAATAGACAGAACTATCAGCAGCCCGTAGTGCAGCAACGATATTGGCAAACCGATGGTACGTGCGTGCTGTGGGTCAAACGCAAGCACCAGCAGGTCTTTTCGTTTTGCCAGAATAACAGCACATGCTGCAACAGCGACTAAACCGGTTTTTGCTACATCGAGCCAGCTTAGTCCGAGTATGTCGCCAAAAAGTATTTCATGCAGATGTACGTCTATATGCAGCATGGAGAATAACAAAATACCAAGACCGAACATGCCGGAGAACACAATCCCCATAACGGTGTCTTCTTTTAGCCTGGAGTTATCACTGAGGTAGCCGGTAGCCACAGAGCAAAACAACCCGGCGACAAACGCACCAATGACGACGGGAATACCCGCAGCATAAGCCAGCACAATACCCGGCAACACCGCATGGGAAATGGCATCACCCATTAGCGCCCAGCCTCGCAGCACCAGCAAACACGACAATACCGCGGCCGCCACACTCAGCAGTATGGCCATCGTTAGGGCCTGCTGAATAAAATCGTACGACAGTGTTTCAAGCAGCGACGCCAGCACTATGCCGTCTCCAGATGCTGGCGCCGGCGACCTGCCAGCAAACCGTGCACCGGCGCAAATACAAATGCGGTGAGCAGTACCAGTGTTTGCAGCACAACAATCACACCGCCGGTCACACCGTCGAGAAAGTAGCTGGCATAGCTGCCAATTAAACTGGTGAGTGCACCAATTGCAACACTGATAATAATGAGGTGCGAAAAGCGATCAGTCAGCAGGTAAGCCGTAGCACCCGGTGTTACTACCATAGCAATAACCAGAAATGCGCCAACTGCCTGCAGCGCTGCAACCGTACAGGCACTAAGGAGCGTAAAGAAAACGACCTTGAGGTACTCGGGGCGTATGCCTACAGAACGCGCGTGGTTTTCGTCGAAAAAAACCGCCATTAGATCTTTCCATTTGACGGTAAGCACTACCAGAGAAACTACCGCAATCGCCACCAACTGCCATTTGTCTACCGGATCGATATGCAAAATGTTACCGAAGATAATGGTATCAATTTGCACTGAAGCCGGATGCAGCGAGTTCATAAAAAGCCCGAGCCCGAAGAAGCCACTGAAAATCAGACCAATAACAGCATCTACCTTGAGTCTGGAGCGGTTACTGATAAACAGCATTGCCATCGCAGCCAGTCCGCCGGATAAAAATGCACCAACGGCATACGGCAGGCCAAGCAGATAAGCGCCGGCCACACCCGGTACTACAGAGTGAGACAACGCATCACCGATTAACGACCAGCCCTTGAGCATGAGGTAGGCAGACAAAAACGCACACACGGCACCAACCAGCGCACTTACCCACATGGCATCGACCATGTAGGCATACTGGAATGGCTCGAGCAGTCGGTTCATGGCGGTGTTTTACCGCTGCTGTCATGCGAACGCTGTTCGTTTTCTCCGTACAATACAAACGGACGCTCATCATCAGTTACAACAGTTACTTCACGAGAGTCGTCATCATCGTGCAGATCGTGGCCGCCCAGTATATGAAAGCGCAACACACCACCGAATGTTTCTTCGAGGTTTTCCAGAGTAAAAACTTCTTTCACAGGGCCGCTGGCAAGCACCGTTCGATTAATCAGCACCACATGATCACAAAACTGCGGCACACTGCCAAGGTTGTGTGTTGACACCAGCATAACGCGACCTTCGTCCCGCAACCCGCGCATTAACTCGATTATAGATTCTTCGGTTTTTACATCGACACCGGTGAACGGTTCGTCGAGAAGAATGACGCGACCTTCCTGCGCCAGTGCACGTGCCAGAAACACACGTTTTTTCTGCCCTCCTGAAAGCTCACCAATTTGCCGTTCACGGAAATCGATCATGCCGACCCGTTCAAGCGCTGCTGAAACGTGCTCGTGGTCGAGTTTCGATGGCCGACGCAACATACCCATATGTCCGTACCGCCCCATCATTACTACATCTTCGACCAGTACAGGGAAGTCCCAGTCAACGTCTTCATTTTGCGGCACATAGGCCACGGTGTTACGCATAAGCGCCCGGCCAGCCGGTTTACCCAGAATATCGACAGACCCGGTGGCAAGCGGCACAAACCCCATAATGGCCCTGAACAGCGTCGACTTGCCTGAGCCGTTTATCCCTACCAGCGCGCAGATTGTCGAATTAGGGATATCAAAGGTGGCATCACGCAGTGCCGTATGTCCGTTGCGGTAAGTAACAGTGACATTATTTGCCACAATACCGGGCGCGGGTTCACTCATTGGTTAAGCCGTTAACAACGGTTTCAGTCGTCAGCCGCAGCAGTTCAAGGTACGTGGGTACGGGCCCGTCCGGCTTGCTGAGTGAATCTACATACAACACACCGCCGTATCTGGCACCAGCCTCACGCGCTACCTGTTTAGCTGCTTTGTCCGACACCGTACTTTCACTGAAAACCGCCGGAATTTTGTGTTCACGGACAGCATCAATCATTTGCCTGACCTGTTGCGGCGTGCCCTGTGAGTCGGCATTAATTGGCCACAAAAATATTTCTCCCAACCCGAAATCACGCGCCAGGTAACTGAACGCACCCTCACTCGAGGCCAGCCACCGGCTGGATTCGGGGATTTCGGAAATCTTTGCCTTCAACGGCTCAACAAGGGCTGTGATCTGTGCGCTGTACGCTTCAGCATTGCGATTGTAGACCTCTTCATTACCGGGGTCGTTCCTGACCATAGCCGCACGAATATTTTCGACGTACAACAAAGCATCGGTTGGTGACATCCATGCGTGCGGGTTTGGTTTGTTGCGGTAAGGCCCCTTGCTGATCGGAATTTCTTCAACGCCTTCAGACACCACCACCTGCTCGGCACTTTTAATGCGGCGCATGAATTTTTCAAACCACAACTCAAGCCCCAGCCCGTTCCAGAACACCACATCGGCATCACGAACCCGCAGCAAGTCCTGAGGTGTTGGCTGGTAATTATGTATTTCTGCCCCGGGACGGGTAATTGACACGACATCTGCAGCGTCACCTGTCACATTGCGCACCATGTCTGCGATCACAGTGAAAGTGGTAGCCACTTTCAGCTTTTCGCCACTGAGAGCCAACGGCGATGCCAGCAGCAGAAGCGCGGCAGTCAACGTTCTGAGCAGGGAATTTCCGGATTGAGCAGCGCTGGAATTAATGTCGATTCTCCAAAATTAGCCTATGCTTAGTTTATACACCTTGAATAATATTTCAAGACTACGGTAAACTTCCATGCATTCACGCAGCGACAGCTCCAGGCAAGGCGAGAAAAATCGAGACAGACCGAACTCTGCCAGATGTAAAAAAACAGGCAGAAAGATTTAACTGCGTGCGCGAGGCGCACAAGTACGAAGCGATCGAAGACTACGTTGAGCTGATTGACGACCTGATCAACGCGACCGGTGAGGCACGGCTGGTTGATCTCGCAAACCGTATGGGGGTGTCGCAGCCAACGGTCAGTAAATCGCTGGCCAGACTGCAGCGCGACGGCTATATCACCTCGGAACCATACCGATCTATTTTCCTGACCGACAAAGGCAAGCTGCTGGCGGAATCAAGCCGAGAGCGCCACGCCATTGTTTACCGCTTTCTATTGGCGATCGGCGTAAGTTCAGAGGTTGCAAAACAGGACGCCGAGGGCATGGAACACCATGTCTCCGAAGAAACGCTAAAAGTATTTGAAAAGATCACACAGGAAAAAAACGCATAAACCGGAAGAATAAAAAATTACAGATTGCGGCCGCCAACTGCGGTAAGCGCCACAAATCTGCAACATGAAAAGGCGCGACAAACTTAAATACCTTATCCCGGGCTTGTAGTGCGCGAGTTTATCTTTATAATGCGTTCGTTTATGTCGCTCGGACATTATCGGCAGATTCCTGACCGCGCATCCGCACCGGTCGAATCCCCACATATCCACTGACTTAACCTTATAACCTATCAGCAATTGCCTGACGTTCGTGCTCCAGCCCCCCTCAACACACCTACCGGTATTTTTCACCGGCGGTTATTGTCGCGAGTGCCCGGCTTGTTGTCCAGTGCATTTATGCTAAAATCCGCGCCCTCGCAGGCGTAGCAAGAAAACACCAGAGAGACCTTTGTGTGAGTGAAACCAAAGACGATATACAGTTACAGGTCTGGAAAGACCTTGCGCTGAGCAAGCAGCTCCTCGCGAACGAAGTAATAAAAGCGCTCGACCTCGATTCAACTGCCACAGCGCCTGACATCAAGTCGGCCCTGAACAAACTGATCGACCGCGCCCGTCACGCTGACGACTCAATCAGGGAAGCACGCAGACGCGCCGATGAATCAATCAACGAGCTTCGCAACGAATTAAAAACCAGCGAAAAGGCACGCAAAACGGCTGAAGAAGCGATTAACGAAACAGTCGCTCGCCGTGAAGCCGCCGAGAACGCGCTGGCGGTGGGCCGCGAAAATAACAGCGGCGCGCTGAAAAAGGCCAAGGCCGAGCTTGAGAAAAAAGAGCGCGAGCTGAAGTCGATCAACACTGCCCTTGCCGACACGCCCGAAAACGTCGTCAAAAAGCTCAAAGCACTAAAGAAGCAAAAGATGGATGAAAATGCCGCACGCAAAACTGCGGAAACATCTGTCAGACAGCTGAAGAAAGAAAAGAAAGAACTGACCGAACAGCTCGAAGAGCGCAAATCACTGCTCGAGCAAAGTTCAAAGCTGGTCGATCATTACCGCGAACTGCGCACCGCTGCTGAAGGCCACCTTGAAAAGCTTGACCACAGTGAGTTATCACTGCCTGAACAGGATGATGAGCTGCTTGAAGGTATTGAGATGGCAGCAACCGTCGAAAAGGACGACTAGCCGTAGCTGGCTGACGCTGCAGTTACCATTGCAGCAACCGAATAGAAGGCCGCATTTACTGCGGCCTTTTTTTGTTTGTGAACCGGGCTTACAAACACCGGTCTAGAACAGCGAAATCTGCGCTCCGTTAATGCGCTCAAAGCTGGTATCGAGAAAGTGTAAAATACCGTCTGCCACCGGCTCGAGTTGCTTTTCCAGATAGTGTTGATAATCGATACCGGAAACGCATTCGTCACTCGGCTCAGGGCCGTTAACGGTAATCAGATAACTAACCCATCGCCCCGGCTTTGCCTGCTTACGCGCCGCCTGAACATGCGGCGGCACATTACGCGTGTACTCATTAAGCTTACGCCGCAGCCGCTTGCGATACACCAGCTTATCGTCAAGTGCACCGGACTGTAGTGCTGCGGCGGTTTCTCGAATGTAGTCGTCGACCGGCTCATCATTAAATACCATTCGATACAATGTGCGCTGGAATTCGCGCGCCAGTGGAGTCCAGTCGGTGCGCACCGCTTCGAGGCCTTTAAACACGATCTTCTCACTGTTATCAGCCGCCCTTACCATACCCGCGTAACGCTTCTTGCTACCCGACTCAGACCCTCTGATCGTCGGCATCACAAACTTCAGATAATGGGTTTCAAACTCAACTTCCAGGTACGAAGGCAATGAATACTGTTGCGCCAGCTCCTGCTGCCAGTATTGATTAAGACTTAACTGCAAATTCTGACCGGCACGGTTAACGTCGTCTTCCGATAGATTTTCATCAAGCAATACAAAAAGAGAATCAGTATCGCCATAAATTACCTCATGGCCCGCCGCCTCAATCTGTTTTTTACTGTTAAGAATAATCTCATGGCCGCGACGGGTAATGCTGCTGGCAAGCTGATAATGATGGAAGCGGCAGTTGCCGGTACCCAGCACACCGTACAGTGAATTCATAATTATTTTTATCGCCTGCGACAGTGCAGCGTTACTTTGTGACTTGGCGATATCGCGTTGTGCCCACAGTTCTTCGACCAGGGTTGGCAGAATGTGTTTTGTTCTTGAGAACATTGCCCCTTCAAAACCCGGCACATCATCCGCCGTACCAAGCGTTAACCCCAGCGGATCGATCAGGAAGGTGCGAATAATACTTGGGTACAGGCTTTTAAAGTCGAGCACAATCACGTTGCGATAAAGACCGGGGCGCGAGTCCAGCACATACCCGCCGGGGCTGTGTTTCGATTCGTGTTGCGTGAACGCCGGGGCCACATACCCTTTACGATGTAAACGCGGCAAATATAAGTTATCAAACGTTTGTACCGCGCCACCCGATTTATCAAGCGGCAGACCCGTCATTTGCGCCCGCTGCATGGCAAACTCAATCAGACCGGTTTTTTCGAATATCTCGGTCACCAGCCTGCAATCGACAATATTATATTTGGCCAGTGAAGGTTTATCGTTTTGATAATAGTCGTTTATTTGCGCAAGCCGGTCACTACTGGCAATGGTTTTACCATAGCCCAGTAGCTCCTGCGCCACGTGTTCAAGCGCGAAGCTTTCAAAGTTCCAGAACGCGGCGCGTAAAGTATCGACACCATCGAGCACCGCCCTGCCCGGTATTCTGGCGATTCGCATCTGACCGCTTCCAGGGCGCAGAATAATAGACTCATCACTGCCACGCCCCATCTCAAACTTCACACCGAGCAACTGACATTTACGGGCAATAAAGTCGAGGTCAAAATTAACCACATTCCAGCCGATTAATACATCCGGATCGAGACGCCGAAGCAACGCGAAAAAACCCTGTAACAATGCTTTTTCAGACGGGTAAACCTCGCAGCTGAAACTGCCATCATCGGCAACCGCATCGTTAGCGACCATTAACACCACGGAGGTTTCAGCGCAGTGCACAGCAATAGAATAAAGCTGACCACTGAGACCTTGCGTTTCTATATCAATAGAAGCGATAGTCAGTTCCGGGAGGTAATTGGCAGGGCTTAGGCGCGGGTGCTGAAGCTCGCTGAAACCTTCGCGTTGCAGCAGATCGCCCTGTGCTTCAAAGCCGGCGCAGATAAACCGCTCCATCAGGTAACGATCGTGCGGTTTTATATCACTTTCGTGCAGCACACCATGCACACCGTAACGCTGGTGCAGTTCCGCCATCTGAGCTTGCTTCGGGGTATAGATACCGTCGACTTCTGTACCACCAGCGACGGATAGTTCGAGTGTTTTTCGCTGCGCACCTGCCGGCAGCTGCAGGGCACGGCTACGTTCGATAAAACAAACTGCCTGCTGTGCAGGAATATGCAGACGCACCGGGCCCTGTTCGGTTGCAGCCCAGTAGGAGAGATCGACTCCGGCAGCAAAGTCCCGCCACTGCCGGGTCAGTAAAAAGCCTTTAAAGCGGCTGTTAGCTTTAACCACTGGAAACGCGTTGCCTGCAGACAGGGTTAAGCAATATAGAAACGATAAAACTCAAGGCAACTCCAATTCACAATGTGAGATTAAATGCCACGCTCTATATTACCAGATACCCCGCCAGTGCAGACAACACGCTGTAGTGAGCCAAATCAACAATGCCGTTTACGGATTGGTGGTTACTACCGAGCAGCTGTCAAACACTGCCGGGTCTTCGCTGTAAACTACCACCGCACCAAATCTACTGCCGTCAGGTGCAGCAAGACTTGTCGAGTAGTCTGTAAACGTTCCACTTCTGACTGGCACCTCAGTATACTCAAGCTGACTATAACTTGCGTTCATTAGCGTCATGCTCAAACTTGTGTAAAGCAGGGCTTCGTCGCGACGCGCCCGGCAATTCACCTCATAGGTACTGCCCGAAGTAATATCAAACTCCTGATACATGCAACCGCCACCAGTCACCGCAAGTGCAGCAGCACCGCTATCTGCGTCGGGGACGATATTGGCGAGACTGGCCTGCGCACAGCTGTACCAGTTGTTTAAAGATGACTCAAACCCGCCATTGGTAAGCAGGTTTAGATCAGGGTCTACCGGATCAACCGGATCGACGGGGTCAACGGGGTCAACGGGGTCAACCGGATCAGTCACGTCCCCGCCGGACAACACGCAGTTGTCGAAGCTGGTGTCGTCCTCGCTGTACAACAGCGCGAGCGCAAACACGGTATTGGCAGGCGCAGTACCTCCGGCAGTGTACGCTGCATATGAACCATCAGTGTTTATCTGGCGCACTTCAGTTTCAATGGCGTCGTAATTAGCGTCAAGATAAGAGAATTCCATGATGCTCCACAGCGAACCCGGACGGGTTGCCTGGCAGGTTAGCGTATAGTCTTCACCCACCGTCACAGGAACTTCCTGATAGATACACCCGCCGCCACTGACACCCAGTGCCTGACCGCCTTCCTGTGCGTTGTTGTTAATCACCAGATTGCGTGAATCACCACAGGTGTCCCAGCCGGCCATGTTTGATTCAAACCCGCCATTGACGAGCAGATTGTTTGGTTCCGGCTCCGGTTCCGGCTCAGGTTCCGGCTCCGGTGGCGGTGTTACCGCATCGGACACCACTTCTATTCTGGGGCCCGATGCATGCCAGATACTGGCACCTTCAATGGAGGCATGCGGCAGGTGCGAGACGTACCATAAAACAATATCCTGCCCGTTAATATTCTCTTGCGGGTTCATGTAGTTGTTACCGATTTCACCGCGCGCGCCAAGACGCCAGCGACCAACTTCGGAAGACTTATACAGACGACCTGCAGCATCCCATTGTGAAAACCCGTCAGGCGCGCCATCATCAACAGACGGGATAAGCCGTATGCTGTCACCGGTCACAGTATCTTCAACAGTCCAGTAACTGGTGTTGGAAGTCAGGTCATTAAACTCAACATCCTGTACGTTGTCTGCGCCGCGCAAAATACGATCGTTGTTTTCATCACCAATATCAAAATCAAACATCCAGTGTGCATGGTGACGATGGTCGACCTGACACTGCAGTCCGCGGCTGTAAACACGTGAATCGATATAACCCTCTTCACTGAAGTAGTAGGTCTGATAAATCTGGTATTCACCAATTTGCCAGTTTGAACCTACTTCAAGCATTTGCTGGCCATTCTGGGTAAACGTTCGGCGACACACAGACTGACCGTTACAGGCACTGTTTGGTGCACCACTGTTTGCCGGTCGTAAGCGTGATGAAGAAAGAATGTCTGCGTAGGGGCCGCAGATATCGCGATCATACTCAACACGCATCACCGGCATACTGGCTTTGCTTAAAATTCGCTTGCCGTTGTAGTCAACGTTTTTAATCACCAGCCCGGATGCGTTCTCATTGGTGGTGTAATCGAAGCTCCAGCCCTGCCATTCAACGTCTGCTGCCTGTGCAGCGCCGGTTAACAGCGCACCGCAGGTAACGGTAAGTCCGAGTAATTGTCGTAACCTTGTGATCATCGGATGAGGCCCTCTTCGCTGACGGTGTTGGTACTTAAGTTGGCCAGCGCGCTGTAGGTTGGCAATTCGCCGTCCCCCGGGCCAAACGTCACATACATCACACGCTCTGGATAAAATTGCTGACCAATATCGGTGTCGGCACTTGAAGGCGGAAACGCCAGCATGGCCGTGCCGGTTAAACCGGCGGTTTCAAATCCGCTGTTGGTCAGCGCGGTCTCGGCCAGTGCGATAGCCCGCTCCACCTCGGAAGCGTGTTCGGTAGGCTGAAACTCTGCTGCCGGATAAGTTGTTGTCGTCACTTCCCCGCTGCGAGAAAGATTCACTTCAACGGTGCTGTTGGCCGTGTAGCTAAAGAGTAAAAATGAAGCGGTGATGTCTCCTTTCGACTCTCCGAGACTGCCATCAAACTCAATGTAGTCATCACCGAGCACCTGTCGGACAGAAGGGTTATTCATCACCACGCCTCTGGCGGCATTAACCACCCCGCCCTGTGCGCTTTCACGGGCACTGGATGGCAGCGCTTCTTCGTTGGTCATACCAAGCGGCTGCGGCGGCCACACACCCTGCTGTATGTCAGTGTGCGGTGTGTGCTGGCCCTGACCAGGGAGGTTATCAATAACGGCAACGCCGTCGGAGTCGCTACACCCTGCGACACCGGCAACGACACAAGCCGCAAGCCATGTTCTGTAATGAAGTTGCATTGTTATCTCTCTGATTCACTGAGGTTTTCACGTCCTGATAACTCAAAGCGCGTGACGGGGGATTGTGTCGGCAACTTCCATACCATCCGGGTACAATCTGCAATTTCGCCGGGGTGAACTAAGCTTGTAAGCTGATTCTTTTAGTTACAGAGCAAAACAGTGCTGAATACCGAACAGTTTTCGATCGGTGAATTTGATTTCGTTATTGAAAACGATCACTCGGCAGACCCGCTGCACGGCATTGCAGTGTGGGTGTTATTCCGAAATGAACCGTGCTGCGATGAGAACGGTCACCAATACCGGTTTTTTCTGCCGCTGGGGGTGCAAAGCAGCACAGTGAAAGATGTATGCCAGGCATTCACACTAGCCACGCACTGCGACGCACTGGAAATTGCTGCTTAACCGTCAGTGCTTAACATGCCACTGCCTTAATCAGACAAGCAACTGAGGCCAGGCAACAGCATTACCGATCATTGCCTTTGTCAGTAATCAGACGCTTACCCAGGCTCAGTACGTTATCGTCCGAATAGCCAATGCGCTTATAAAACTGCACAACCTCACTGTTGTCATTCCGCACCTGCAAATTGAGTTTCGGGCAACCGATGGCAATCAGTCGTCGCTCAAGTGATTGCACCAACTGCTCTCCCAGCCGTTGTCGGCGCAAGTCGGGGCAGACGGCCAGATAATTCATCCAGCCACGATGCCCGTCATAGCCGCCCATTACCGCCGCCACGATGCGACCGTGCAATTCACCAACCAGAAAAAGATCGGCGCCTACTGACTGCTTGCGCAGAATATCGAGCACCGGGTCGTTCCATGGACGCAGCAGACCGCAGGCACTCCACAGGTCGATCACTGCAGCCTGATCCTGCATGGTGAAAGAACGGACTTGTAGCGCACCGGTTGCCGTCACCGCGGGCTACTCGATAATGGCAAGCAATTCACCGGTTTCGATTTCACTACCGGGCTTAACCAGGATTTCTTTTATTTTGCCGGCTTTCTGCGCGTAGATGGTCGATTCCATTTTCATCGCTTCAAGCACCATCACCGACTGCCCCTTCTCTACTTTTTCACCCACGCCGATAGCAACGTTAACTACCATACCGGGCATGGCGGCAGCCACGTGATCTTCATTGGACGGATCAGCCATGCGATGCGAATCGACAGATGAAGTGAGCGCGCGATCGATAATAGAAACTTCCCGCGGCTGCCCATTCAATTCGAAAAACACGGTTCTGCGACCGTCCTGATGCGCATCGCCAACAGTCAGAAACTTTATGATCAGCGCACGTCCCTGGTACTCATCAATCACTATTTCTTCACCGGCACGTAGTCCGTAGAAAAACACCGGTGTCGGCAACGCGCTGGTGTCATCGTAACGCTCCTGATGATTGACCAGATCTTTAAAAACTGCAGGGTAAAGCGCGCAGGCAATGGCATCCTGATCTGTCGGGGTTTCTATCCCGAGCTCAACCAGTTCGGCTTTAATCTGATTGAAGTCGATCGGCTCAAGCGCAGTCCCGGGGCGTCCGCGCATTGGCTTCTCACCGCGTAAAATGCGATTTTGAACCTTCTTTGGAAAGCCCTTGTATGGCTTACCCATCATACCGCTGAACAGGTCTACCACCGAGTTGGGGAAGGCAAGTTCTCTGGACGAATCCATGACATCGTCAATGTCCAAATCATTGGCGACCATAAACAAGGCCATATCGCCAACCACTTTAGAAGTTGGTGTGACTTTGACGATATCACCAAACAACTGATTGACTGAGGCATAGGTATCACACACCGTGCTCCACTGATCGGCCAGCCCGAGAGCACGTGCCTGCTCATACAGGTTAGTGTACTGTCCACCGGGCATTTCGTGGCGGTACAAATCACCTGAAGCCGGCAGCGTTTCACTTTCAAACGGCGTGTAAAAGTCGCGCACGCTGCGCCAGTAGTCTGCTATTTCATCAAGCTTGCGTGAGTCGAGCCCGGTTGCTCTGGGGCCAAAGCGAATCGCTTCGGCAACCGTATTTAGGTTAGGCTGTGATGTACCACCCGACAACGGCGCCATGGCCACATCGGCAATATCGAGCTTTGCACCACTGGCATTAAGAATTGCTGCCGCCTGAATACCTGCCGTATCGTGGGTATGAAAGTGAACAGGTATGCTCAGCTCACTTTTAAGCGCCTTAGTGAGCATTACAGCAGCTTCCGGTTTACACAAACCGCCCATGTCTTTGATACATAGTATATGGGCACCAAGATCTTCAAGCTGCTTTGCAAGATCAATGTAGTAGTCGAGTGTGTATTTGTGTTTTTCGGGGTTGAGAATATCACCGGTATAACAAATGGCCGCTTCACAGATACCACCGTGTTTGCGCACGCTATCCATGGTGACCTTCATGTTTGGCACCCAGTTCAGCGCATCGAACACACGGAATACATCCATACCGCTTTCTACAGATTGCTTAATGAATGCCTTTACCAGATTGTCCGGGTAGTTAACGTAACCTACAACGCTGGATGACCGCACCAGACACTGAAAAAGTATATTCGGTATGCGTTCGCGCAGTTGTTCCAGTCGCTGCCAGGGGTTTTCTTTTAAGAACCGCATCGAGGTATCAAAGGTTGCCCCGCCCCACATCTCAATGGAAAACAACTCTGAACAATGGTGTGCATAATGATTAGCAATATTCAGCATGTCATCGGTGCGCATACGTGTCGCAAACAACGACTGATGTGCATCACGGAAGGTGGTGTCGGTCAGCAGCAGACGCTTTTGCTTAAGAATCCACTGACTGAAAT
>CAYZVB010000023.1:24756-28486 GCA_964481315.1 uncultured Granulosicoccaceae bacterium | reverse complement strand
TTACCTGCAGACACCGACGAACCGGCGGTACATGAAATTAATGTTGCGCTTTTTCCGGTGTTAACAGTATCACTGGCAGGCCCTGTCCCCGAACGCAGCCTTTTAAAAATTGCCCGCGACTTAAAAGAAAAAATTGAAGCACAACCCGGTGTGCTTGAAGTGTCTATTGGCGGCGAGCGTGAAGAAGTGCTCGAGATTATTGTCGATCCGGTAGTTATGGAAACCTATAACGTCCGCTACGACGAACTGTTCGGCCTGATTCGCAACAACAACCTGCTGGTTGCCGCCGGTGCGATTGATACCGGCGCCGGTCGCATGGTGCTTAAGGTACCGGGCGTCGTAGAGGACATCCGCGACATCATGGGTATGCCGGTGAAAGTCACTGGTGACAACGTCATTACGTTTGCCGATGTTGCAACCATTAGCCGAACATTCAAAGACCCGCAGGGCTTTGCACGGGTTGATGGTCAGCCCGCACTGGCACTTGAGGTATCAAAACGTATTGGTGCCAATATTATTGAGACCAATCAGGGCATCAGAGATCTGGTGGCAGAGCAGCAGGCACTGTGGCCCGATTCTATTGAGGTCGATTTCCATCAGGATAAATCAAAACAGATCAAAACCATGCTAAGCGACTTGCAGAACAATATTCTGTCGGGTGTGATACTGGTGATGATTGTAATTATCGCAGCCCTTGGTGTGCGCTCTGCACTGCTGGTGGGGCTGGCTATACCGGGTTCGTTTCTGGCCGGTATTCTGGTGCTTTACAGTATTGGCTTTACGCTGAACGTGGTGGTGCTGTTTAGTCTGATACTGGTCGTCGGTATGCTGGTTGACGGTGCGATTGTGGTGATTGAACTTGCCGATCGCAATCTCAAAACCGGTATGTCCAGACGCGATGCCTACATGGCAGCAGCAAAGCGAATGTCATGGCCAATAGCGGCATCTACCGCCACCACACTGGCGGTGTTCTTTCCGGTAATTTTCTGGCCGGGCATGGTCGGGCAGTTTATGAAGTTTCTGCCGCTTACCGTCATCATCTGCCTTATTGCCTCACTGTTTATGGCACTGATATTTATACCGGTGCTGGGCGGCAGTTTTGGCGGTGACAAACCCGGTGTAAAAACCGAAAACTCAGATAAAACCAAACTTAGCGGCTTTACCAAAGCCTACGGGCATATGCTCGCACGGTTGTTGCGCTTCCCTGCCCTGACCTTACTCGGTGCGGTAATTTTTCTGGTGGGTTCATATGTGCTGTACGGCGCGATGGGTAAAGGCGTAGTGTTTTTTCCTGCCACCGAACCTGAAATCGCTCAAGCACAAATACATGCGCGCGGCGATTTATCGATGATCGAAAAAGACCGCATTGTCCGCAAGGTTGAAGAACGATTGCTACCCATGGAAGAGATCAAATCGGTATACGCGAAGTCAATGGGCGCTGTGGTTGGTGAACCCGGTTTGTCTGCTGATGTTATCGGTGTCATACAGCTCGAATTCATCGAGTGGAATCAGCGCCGTAAAGCCAAAGTGCTGCTTGATGAAATGCGTGAAATGACTGCAGACATTCCCGGTGTGATCATTGAGTTCCGCGAACAGGAAGGCGGACCGGCAGGTGGTAAACCGATCAACATTGAAATCAGTTCAGGCAACCCGGACAAGCTGGCACCAGCCACAGAATACGTGCGCGGCATACTTGATCAGGTCGGTGGTTTTGTCGATGTTGAAGACAACCGCCCTCTTCCAGGTATCGAATGGCGTCTGATTGTCGATCGCAAACAGGCGGCGCGTTACGGTGCTGACGTTGCGCTGCTCGGTAATGCGGTACAGATGATCACCAACGGTATACGCGTGGCAGGCTACCGGCCGGACGACTCCGATGAAGAGCTGGATATCCGGGTGCGCTTTCCACTGGCCGAACGAAAGCTTGAACGCCTCGATCAGCTCACGGTGCCCACGAACAGCGGCATGGTACCAATCACCAACTTTGTGACACTGGAACCCGCACCTAAAACGGGTATTGTTAACCGCGTTAACTCGCAACGTGTGGTCACGGTTCAGTCAGATGTGGCTGAAGGCAAACTGCCAACCGATCAACTTAATGCCATTAAAGAGGCACTGGCAGAAGGACCGCAGGACCCGGACATCAGCATTCAGTTTACCGGTGAAAATGAAGATCAAATGGAAACCATGCTGTTCCTGCTGAAGGCATTTGCCGCCGCCATTTTTCTCATGGCGCTTTGCCTGATTATTCAGTTTAACAGCCTGTTTCAGACAGCCGTGGTACTAAGCGCGATTGTATTTTCCACCGCCGGTGTATTGTTGGGTTTAATTATTACGCAACAACCGTTCGGCATTGTGATGGTCGGCCTTGGCATCATTGCGCTGGCAGGGATTGTTGTTAACAACAACATTGTACTGATCGATACTTACAATCGCTTTCGCGCTGCCGGGCACCAGCCGCGCGACGCTGCATTACGCACCGGTTTGCTAAGACTGCGTCCGGTATTTCTCACCGCCATCACCACCATACTCGGACTGATTCCAATGGTGCTGTCGCTGAACCTCGATATATTTAATCGCGTGATTGAAGTGGGCGCGCCGTCTACCCAGTGGTGGACACAACTCGCCAGCGCCATTGCAGGCGGGCTTGCCTTCGCAACCGTACTGACACTGGTACTGACACCCTGCCTGCTGGTGCTTGGCGATAAACTACCCGGCAGACGCAAGGTGTCGAAAACCGCCAATACAGCAACACCTGAAGCGGCGGCACCGGCGACATAATGGGAGAGGAAAAAAAGCTGTGGCAAAGAAACCTTTGCCACAGTAATTACTGGAGGATATCGAGCTAACTTACTTACCACTTCGGCTGCCGTTTCGCGCTACTAACCCCTCGATTATCGAAGGCTGCGCGGCTAGCCGCTAAAAACATCTGCTACAAAAAAATTCCGGTAGCCCTTGCGACAGACCTGTTCGCGTCTGTCTGGCTTGTCCGGTCACCTGCCCGGCTGCCACTCGGCAGTGGGTGACTCTGGTGTCATCGCGGTGTCTTTTTGCGTGGGTTCTATTGTAAGACATTGCGATCTGGTTACAATCCGTCCACAGCACCAATACTTGTGAATAATAATCAAAACTCAAGGATCGCCTAATCCGGTGCAAGATCGTTACAACGAAATGGTGGTGTTTTCCCGGGTCGCAACACTCGGCAGCTTTTCCGCTGCGGCCCGCGAACTGGATCTGACCCCGTCCGCCGTCAGCAAACTGATCTCCCGCCTCGAAGACAGGCTTGGCGTGCGGCTGTTTCAGCGCACCACCCGAAGTCTTCGACTGACCGACGAAGGCAGCATGTTTCTGCACAGCTGCCGCGACATTCTGCAAGACATCGAACGCGCGGAACTGGAAGTGGCAGCGCTTCAAAGCAAGGTCACCGGCACCCTCAGTGTCACTGCCACCAGTGCCTTTGCGCGCATTCAACTTTGCAAACTGATGCCCGAGTTTATGGCGCGTTACCCGGAGCTTAGGGTGGAGCTTTCGCTCACAGAACGCCAGGTTGACCTGATCACCGAACACATCGATATGGCCATTCTTATCAGCGAAGGTGTGACCGACCAATCACTGATCAGCCGTAAGCTCGCCACCAACAAACGAATAATTTGCGCTTCGCCGGAATACATCAAACAGCACGGCGCTCCAAAAACACCGGAAGATCTGTTGAACCACAACTGTCTTACCC
>CAYZVB010000023.1:11036-24746 GCA_964481315.1 uncultured Granulosicoccaceae bacterium | reverse complement strand
TCATGAATTGAGCATTTTAACGACTGGCAGTTTCGTGATGGCGACGAAATAAAAGTGTTAAGCATTCAGGGTAATTTCCGCACCAACAGCGCGTCAGCACTGCATGAAGCGGTAAAAGCTGGTATTGGTATTGCAAGACTGGCCACCTTCGTCACCCAGCCTTCGCTGGATTCGGGGGAATTAGTGCCACTATTAACCGAGCATACTCACGATAGTTCGAATATACTAGCTGTTTATCCGCACCGCCGTCACCTGAGCACACGCGTCCGGGCGTTCATCGATTTTCTGATTGAACAATTTACCCCGGCGCCGCCATGGGACAACTACGCACAAAAGCAACGGGACTAATCGATCCATGCCCAGTTTTGTTACAGCCAGACACGCACCAAACCCGTCTATTTTTTGTGCATTTCTTCGTACAAGTTTTCTGACCGATAGCCGTTAGTTTTTTTGTGGGCTGAGTGCTGAACAAAAAAACGGGGACTTGTGTCGGTGATTTATAAAACTTCATTAAAGGCCGCATCACTGTGCGTGGCACTCGGTATCAGCTCGGTATTAATAGGTGCTTCGATCGCACACGCCGATCCTGTATGCCACCGTGTAGATGCGTACTGGGAAACAAATCTCACTAAACTCGCAGAGAACCTTAGCGAGTGTGATAAAGACAGCTGGCAAAAATGCAGCCAGGCTGCAGCAATCCATTACGACCTGAATGCAGGCTCACTGTTTCAACGCGCTCAGGCCTGTGGTCTTGCCAAGCCGGAAGCACCGGGCATCGATTTCACTGCCTATCAGGACACCGATAGCCAGCAGTGCATGAACGACCGCGACGTACTTCGCGACGCTTACGAAATTCGCGCTCAGGCACGCATTGCCTGCGCTGCGGCTCGCGCCGGTGGCGACAATCAGGAATGGCTGGACTCGCAGTGTTCTTACTATCGTTCGCAAATGTCTAACTACCACCTGCCGTTTCACAACATGTCGCAATCCTGCGCAGTGAACTACCGGGAAGTGCTGGCACTTCGCTAGAAAGCTGCCTCTAAGACTTATAAGTTGCGGGCAGATCTTGCCCGCTGCTTTTGTAAATCAAAATCCTTTCTACGCGCAGCCAGTTCGTCTGCACTAAGTCTTGATGCATTGCTGTAATCAAGCTTCCAGTCCGGTGCTCCCTGCCACTGTTGCGATGACTGTACCGTCGTCCTTGCGGCTGGTGCTCCCGCCAGTAAACCAATCGCCAGTGATAACGTCTCTACCTGTGAGTGTTCGTTGTGCGGTAAGCCTGCGGCATTGCCAAGCGGGAAATCACTAAAAACAAAACGCGGCACACCAACATGCTCAACAATATCTTTGGCGCAGCCCATTACCACTGAAGGTATACCTGCAGCCTCAAGCTGCCTGGCTGCAATACTCACCGACTGATGACATACCGGACAATTAGCCACCAGAATGCAGGCATCTGCGCCAACGCCTGACACTTTGCACACAAGTTCGGGGCAATCAACCTCAATCGTTGTGCGATGGCTGCGGTTAGTTGGCAAACCAAAAAAGGTTTTCGCCACCGAACCAATGCGGTGACCAGCGGCAAACTGCTTTAATTGTTGTAACGGGAACCAGCTGTTTTGATCTGTTGCCGGGGAATGTTGCCTGTCATAGGCAATGTGCGAAATTCTAAGATCAGGCTCATCATCGACCGGCATTTCATACACAGAAAAAAACTTTGCCGCACCGTTGTACGCCGCCCCCGGCCCCTGATCACCGGCATCCGGCACAAAGGGCGCTGCGGTGGTGACAATAGCAATGCTGCATTGCTCAAGCGGTTTCTGAAGTGCCGTGAAAGGTACATCGGCATAATTTGCCCAGCGATAAGGTGTTTCATAGCCAAGCGCAAGATAGTAGTCGCGAATGCGTGCGCGATAGGCAATAGGCTCATCTGCAGAGTTTTCAGACGCGGCGCTATGCATATTATTGCGACTGGTGTTTCACTTTTTTCAAAACACTACTGGTGAGTTCGCTCCGGCAACAAACCACGCGGCCGGAATCGCAGTGCCAGTAATAGAATTAGCCCCATCGTCACCAAACGCATATGTGCCGCCGACTCAAGCAGGTGCGCGCGGAGCCCGGAATCTTCTGCCATACCGGAGGTAATGGTATCCATCAGCCACAGGCCAAGCGGTTCTGCTTCAATCCAGAAAAACCAGATCACAAACCCACCCAGCACAGCACCCCAGTTATTACCCGACCCGCCAACAATGACCATTACCCAGATCAAAAAGGTAAATCGCAACGGCTGATAGCTCGAAGGTGTTAACTGACCATCGAGTGTGGTGAGCATCGCACCTGCGATACCAACAACAATTGACCCCAGTACAAACACCTGCAAATGTCTGGCGGTAACATCTTTACCCATGGCATTGGCCGACACTTCATTATCACGTATTGCACGCATCATTCGGCCCCACGGAGAGCGCAGTGCTTTTTCTGACAACCACAATACAATCAGCAACACGGTGGTAAACAACAGCGCATAACACAGCTTTACAAAGATACTGGAGAATGTCACAGGATCAGCCCCCAGCTTCACGCAAAGATCAGTAAACCACGGCGCGTTCTGTAGATTAACTTCATACGGCACCGGCCGCGGCAAACCCGTGACATTTTTAACACCGCGCGTCAGCCAGTCTTCATGCTTTAGTACTGCAACAATAATTTCGGAAATACCAAGCGTTGCAATGGCAAGATAATCAGAACGAAGCCCAAGTGTTATTTTACCAACTATCCAGGCCACCCCACCGGCCAGTAACCCACCCAGTGGCCAGGCGATTAGAATAGGCAGCCCCATGCCGCCAAGGTAACCAGTGGCAGCCGGGTTTACTTTCTCAATCACAGCAGTGGTTGGGTCAAAGAATATTCGCAGCAACACATAACCAGCCAACACCACCAGCATAACAAGCACAGTTCGAAGGCCGCTTTTAGGAAGCTTGCGATACAACATTGCAGCCGCAACGATGGTGAGAATAAGTATACCCAGGCCCACCCACGCACCACTGCCGGCGGCTGCCCACGCTTCCTGAACAGGAGGCATTGAAACCAGCATTGCGGTTAACCCGCCAAGGGCCGCAAAGCCCATCACACCGACATTAAACAGACCGGCATAGCCCCACTGCATATTAACGCCGAGCGACATAACCGCAGAAATCAGGCACAGGTTAAGAATAGACAGCGCCAGGTTCCAGCTTTGCATCTGCCCGACCAGCACAATAAGGCCGGCCATCACTGCAAAATAAAGTACGTTGCGAATACTGGTGATCATACGGCTTTCCCTTTAAATATACCGGTGGGCCTGAACAGCAGGACCATCAGTAGTATCAGAAAGCTCACAGCAAACTTGTAGTTGGTAGAGAGCAGTTGCATCAGACCGTCTGCCTTCCAGTCACCCGGCACAATATAGTTTGCAAACTTCTTGTACGCGTAAGTGACAGTGATTTCCGAAAAGGCAATCACAAAGCCACCGGCAATTGCCCCCAGCGGGTTACCTAAACCACCGACAATTGCCGAGGCAAAAATAGGTAGTAGCAGTTGAAAATAGGTGAACGGCTTAAACGATTTATCGAGCCCGTAAAGCGTACCAGCAATAGTGGCAAGCGCTGCGGCAAGTATCCACGTTACCGCCACGACCCTGTCGGGGTTAATACCGGATAACAATGCCAGATCTTCATTATCGGAATAGGCTCGCATTGATTTGCCGGTGCGGGTCTTGTTAAGAAACCAGAACAATGCGGCGACCACAATAATCATGGTAACAACGGTAATACCCTGACTCACTTTGATCGATATGCCTTCGGACAGGCCGGTCATTTGTTTGAATTCACGCGCTTTAACAATGAAGCGCTCACCGTCCGAGAAGTTCTGATCGTCCGGGCCAATAATAAATCGCACCAGACCATTCATCACAAACATAACACCGACTGAAGCGATCACAAATATCACCGGATCGGCGCGATTGGAACGATGGAAGCGATACACCATACGATCACACAACAAGACAAATGCAGCACACAGCGCAATACCGAACGGCAGTGCAATGAGTGCTGTTGGCAGCGGCCCGAGGTTTAAGCCCAGTGACTGAAACCACCAGGTAAACAGTATGGTGATCATGGTGCCGAAGGCCATGGTGTCACCGTGCGCAAAATTAGAGAAGCGCAAAATGCCGTATATCAGCGTGACCCCGAGCGCACCAAGGGCGAGCTGACTACCGTAAGCGACTGCAGGCACAACAACGAAGTTGGCAAGCAATGCCGCAGCATTTAATGGATCGGACATTTAACCTCCGAGAAAACTTTTACGCACTTCAGGATCATTTAACAACGCCTGACCGGTATCGGTGTAACGATTAGCGCCCTGCACCAGCACATAGCCTTTATCGGCAATGTTCAGTGCCTGACGGGCATTTTGCTCTACCATCAGAATAGAAATACCAGTCCGCGCAACTTCAATAATGCGATCGAACAACTCATCCATCACAATCGGTGACACACCGGCTGTGGGTTCGTCGAGCATTAACAACTGCGGCTGTGTCATCAGCGCTCTGCCTACCGCCACCTGCTGGCGCTGCCCTCCGGAAAGCTCACCGGCGTTTTGTCGGCGTTTTTCTTTGAGTATTGGGAATAGCTCAAATACCTGCTGCATAGTTTCAGAGATGTTGTCGCGTCGCAAAAACGCCCCCATCTCAAGGTTTTCTTCAACCGACATGGAGGGAAATACATTGTGGTTCTGCGGCACAAAGGCCATGCCTCGGGATACACGATTCTGCGGCGTTAGTGAGGTGATGTCTTCACCGTTAAGCGACACGCTGCCTTCGCGTAGGTCGAGCATACCGAAAACAGCTTTCATTGCAGTGGATTTACCGGCACCGTTAGGGCCGACTATAACTGCGATTTCACCTTTTTCAGCGGCAATGGTGCAGCTGTGCAGAATGTCGGCACCACCGTAGCCACCGGTCATGTTTTGCGCAATCAGGTAACTCATGAGGCCGCCTTGTTCTTTAAGCCGGTGCCGAGATAAGCCTCGATCACTTGTTCATCTGCCTTGATCTCGTCGATCGTACCTTGCGTTAACACCGTACCTTCGGCCATCACAATTACCGGATCACACAGCCTGCCAATAAAATCCATATCGTGTTCAATCACGCAGAAGGTATAGCCCTGCTCTCTGTTAAGCCTGAGAATGGCATCGCCAATCGTATTGAGCAGCGTGCGGTTAACCCCGGCCCCCACTTCATCAAGAAACACAATCTTTGCATCGACCATCATGGTGCGGCCAAGTTCGAGCAGTTTTTTCTGACCACCCGACAAATTACCCGCAAGCTCATCGGCAACATGATCGATCTGCAGAAACTCAATAACCTCTTCGGCTTTTTCCCGCACTTTGGCTTCCCGCGCTTTTACCTTTGACGGTTTAAACCAAACTTCACGCAGTGATTCACCGGCCTGATTGTCCGGCACCATCATCAGGTTTTCACGAACCGTTAGTGATGAAAATTCATGCGCTATTTGAAATGTGCGCAGCATGCCTTTGTGGAAAAGCTCATGCGGCGGCAAACCGGTAATGTCTTCGCCATCGAGAAACACTGATCCGGAGGTCGGCTTGTAAACACCGGCAATCACATTGAACAGCGTTGTTTTGCCTGCACCGTTGGGACCGATCAGCCCGGTGATCGAGCCCTGCTCAATGGTAAGCGATGCGTTGTTCACCGCCGTAATCCCACCGAATTGCTTGACCAGGTTTTCGACTTTAATCATTGCAGGGGCCTGATGGCTTTAGAGGCGTCCGTACCAGACATGAAAGCCTGCGTGCAATGCCGACGGTATAGTTGCGAGGCGGTGTTGCAGGAGTGGCTGGCAGGTGATGTTGCCCGGAAGTGTAGCAGCGAAAGGGTAAAAAAGTGGCCCAGCAAGTGGGCCACTTTACAACTCAAGGGTTGCGACTGCTAACTAGCGGTAGCCGACAGTGGAAAGTGCACCGTCCTTGATTTCAATTTCACGGTAGTTACCGGCACTTTCACCGGCACCGATCAGCTCGACGTTTGATGCACCGACGTAATCGATGTCACCGCCACCGGCCAGAATTTCCAGGCCCTTGGCAAGTTCACCCGGCAGAATTTGCTCACCCGGCGCATTGGCAACATCCATCACCTTGCCTTTGTAGTCTGCAGGGTCGCTTGAACCGGCAGCCTGCATGGCCAACAGGATTAATGCAGCAGCATCGTAGCTTTCACCGGCGAATGGTGAAGTACCGTCGTAGTCGCTGGCCATTTCTGCAAACATGCCTGCGCCTTCGCTGTCAGTTCCCGGTGCCTGACCGAAAGAACCATTCAGATCCGGACCGATTGCTTCAGGCAGTGAGTCACCAACCATACCGTCGGGCAGTACAAATGTATCAAACGCACCGGTATCGAGAGAGCCCTGAATAATGCCCTTACAACCCTGATCGATGTAGCCTGCTACTACAAGTACATCGCCGCCAGCGGCGGCCAGCGCGCCGACTTCGGCCGAGTAGTCAGCCTTGCCGTCTTCATGCGCGGCCGAGATGGTGACCGAGCCGCCAGCGGCTTCGAATGCAGTCTGGAACGCATCGGCCAGACCTTTGCCGTAGTCGTTGTTGGTGTAGGTAACGGCAACTTCGTTAATACCGCGGTCCATAATGACTTCAGTCATTACCACACCCTGACGGGCATCGGATGGTGCGGTACGGAAAAACAGACCGTTGTCTTCAACAGTGGAAAGCGCCGGAGAAGTTGCTGAAGGTGAAACCATCACCATGCCGTTAGGCACTGCAACATTGGTTAATGCAGCAGTAGTAACACCGGAGCAGTCACCACCAACAACGCCTGACACTTTGTCAGATGTAATCAGTCTTTCGATAGCGGCAGTTGCAGCAGCAGCATCAATACAGGTGGTATCAGCACGAACCGCTTCGACTTTCTTGCCGTCGAGGAACTTACCGGAGTCAGAAACTTCGGCAATTGCCTGCTCGGCACCCGGTGCCATGTTTGCCACCAGTGATTCGATCGGCCCGGTCAGACCAAGGAACACACCAATCTTGACATCACCGCCGTGACCGTCTGCCTGAGCAGCGCCGGTAACACAAAGGCTGGCTGCAACCATAGAACTTAAAAGTAGTTTTTTCATCGTCAACTCTCTAATCAATAATCAGGGAATAATCGACCCGGAGAAATCACCGGGCCTGCTGCCCGCCTACCGGGACAGCTCATACACAGGCAGACTGGTTTAACCACAACTCACTCAGCCGTTGCGGCTATTTTTACATGGATTGGGCGGGAAAGTGTATTCGGGTACGAACGCGGATGTACTCAGCCTGCGCTGAATGGGGACAACACATCACTGTAAACAAATAATCGATTTTCCAGCAAATGCTGTTTAGCGAACGCTCTATTCACCGCCAGGCAGGAAACCCCAACTATTAATCCGTTGATTTTTATACAATATTCGCGAACAGCGCTGAACACCTGTCACATCAACGTATCAGGCCACCTCGGCCTCCAGCATCCCCTCGCGGACCAGAAAGCGAACGATTGTATCGACGCCGGCTCCTTCCTTCAGGTTGGTAAAAACAAACGGTTTGTCCCCACGCATTTTTGCTGCATCTCGCTGCATCACGTCAAGCGACGCCCCAACATACGGAGCGAGATCGGTCTTGTTAATGACCAGCAGATCCGAGCGGGTAATGCCGGGCCCGCCTTTTCGCGGAATCTCTTCTCCGGCGGCCACGTCGATCAGATAAATCGTCAGATCAGCAAGCTCAGGGCTGAAAGTTGCTGACAGGTTGTCGCCTCCACTTTCGATAAACACAATATCGAGTGCGGGGAAACGTGTCGACAGCTCATCGATTGCAGTAAGGTTCATCGACGCATCTTCACGAATTGCCGTGTGCGGGCACCCGCCTGTTTCAACCCCGACGATCCGCTCAGCGGGCAATGCCTGATTGCGCGTTAGAAATTCTGCATCTTCACGGGTGTATATATCGTTGGTGACCACTGCGACTTCATAATCATCACGCATGTTGCGGCATAGTGTTGCAAGCAACGTGGTTTTTCCGGCGCCTACCGGGCCGCCAAGCCCTACCCGCAGTGGCTCGGCTTTTGGCATTATTTTTTGCTGTGTCATTTAAGCGTTATCCGTACTTGGTTATCTCAAACTGAATCAGGAACGATAAATACGACTGTATTGTGTCTCATGGAAACAACTCGCCAGCGTCAGCGCCGGTGACGTATAACCAATATCAGCATCGTCAATTTGTTTTGCGTGTGCCACTGCGGCTTCAATATTATTCGACAGCTGATAAAGCAGTTGCTGCCCGTGTGTCTGACCGAGTGGCACAAGCTTGATACCGGCTGTGACCTGGCTGTCGAGCCAGCTGTAGGTATAACCTGCAAGTGTGTCATGCAGCGGGATTTGTTCAGCACTGCAGTAACAGGCAAAAGCTGCCAACTGACTTTCAACAGTAACCAGTGAAGGCACGCCAAGTGACTGCAACAGCGTGAATAGCGCTTTACCGCGCTGTGATTCCTCACGCCTTAGCTCACTGGTTTCCCGTACCGCAAGTGCCATTGCGTCCCAGTATTCTATTGCCGCGCAATCCTTTGCAGCATGAGAGTGATACAAACGAATAAGCAGCGGCAGATCCTGTTGTGCGATCATTCCATCGAGCTGTTCACCGAGCCATTGAACAAACTCTTCATAGTTTGTTATCCAGCCTGCCTGTACCGCCCATTCCAACCCCTGCGAATAACTGTACCCACCCACCGGCAGACTGGGACTGACAATTTGCAGCAGCTTAAACAGCGCTGGATTAGCAGACATGTTTGTCAATGACTATGGCCGTGACTGTGGCCGTGTACGTGACCGCCACCATAGGCGCCGGGTTCGGGGTTAAACGGCGCTTCGGCAACCGTAACCTCAAGCCCGAAACCCTTAATCATATCGTCGAGCACATGATCGTGCAGGTAACTAACAACACCAATAGTGCCGGCATCGGCCACTATTTCCACCGGCACGTGACGGTTACCCAGGTGATAACACGCATGTGCAAAACTCTGCATATCGTGGCAACGCACCTGAGACAGGGTTTCCGCTGCTGCCACCACTTCAATAACTTCGCCCTGCGACGTTTGAAGCTTATCACCATGCTGCAGCACTTCTCCGCGGGCCAGCACAATGCCGGCATCTCTGCCATCATCGAGCGCCACACGCAAACGCGATTTAATACGCTTTTCAATCGGCAGCGTTACTGTGGTAACTGCATGGTGGTTTTTATCCGCACGATCAATAAACTGAAGCATCGGTTAATCTCCTGAAGTCAGAACAACTGATACAGCTGTGCAAGTGGCAGTTCGGTAGCAGGTTCACATGTCAGTACTTTACCATCCGCTTTAACAACGTAGGTCTGCGGATCAACTTCAATATCAGGCTGGTATTCGTTGTGAACCATATCGGCTTTACGGATGCTGCGACAATTAGACACTGCTGTAACCCTGCTTTTCAGGGCAAGCTCGTCCGGCACACCTTTTTCCAGTGAAGACGCTGATAAAAAGGTGGTTGAAGTGTGCGAACGCGCACCGCCGAGCGCACCAAACATTGGCCGATAATGCACCGGCTGCGGAGTCGGTATAGACGCGTTCGGATCACCCATCGGTGCATAAACAATCATACCGCCCTTTATAATCAGAGAGGGCTTGGCCCCGAAAAACGCCGGTCGCCACAATACAAGATCAGCAAGCTTACCAACTTCTATCGACCCAACCTCATGTGCTATGCCGTGAGTAATGGCCGGGTTAACGGTGTACTTGGCGATGTATCTTTTTGCACGGAAGTTATCGGTGTTTGCTGTATCGCCGGGCAGTGCACCGCGCTGTTCCCGCATTTTATGAGCAGTTTGCCAGGTGCGGCAGATAACCTCACCCACCCGCCCCATGGCCTGCGAGTCTGAGGCAATCATTGAAAACGCACCAAGATCTTGAAGGATATCTTCAGCAGCAATTGTTTCACGACGAATACGGGATTCAGCAAAGGCTACATCTTCGGCAATTGCCACATCGAGATGGTGGCAAACCATTAACATATCGAGGTGTTCGTCAATGGTGTTTACCGTATACGGTCGGGTCGGGTTGGTCGACGATGGCAAAACATTATCGAGGCCACAGGCACGAATAATATCCGGTGCATGCCCGCCACCTGCACCTTCGGTGTGATAGGTGTGGATAGTACGTCCCTTCATGGCGGCCAGAGAATGCTCTACAAAACCTGACTCATTCAGTGTATCGGTATGGATAGCCACCTGAATGTCCATGTGCTCTGCAACACTTAAACAACAGTCGATTGCAGCCGGCGTGGTACCCCAGTCTTCATGAAGCTTTAAACCGATAGCACCGGCGTCAATCTGTTCTTCCAGAGGCTGCGGCAAACTGGCGTTGCCCTTGCCAAGAAAACCGATGTTAATTGGCAGGTCGTCCGCCGCCTGCAACATACGATGAATATTCCATGGGCCAGGGGTTGCAGTGGTGGCATTGGTGCCGGTAGCAGGGCCGGTGCCGCCGCCAAGCATGGTGGTCACACCGGAACATATTGCTTCTTCCACCTGTTGCGGACAGATGAGATGTATATGTGCATCAATGCCGCCGGCGGTAAGAATCATTCCTTCACCGGCTATCGCTTCGGTGCCTGCCCCGACAGGGATATCGACCCCCGGTTGTATATCCGGGTTACCGGCTTTTCCAATCGCACTGATGCGACCGTCTTTTATACCAACGTCTGCTTTAATAATGCCCCAGTGATCGAGAATAAGTGCATTGGTAATGATCACATCGACAACGTCTGCAGAGGTAAGCTGGCTTTGACCCATGCCATCGCGAATGACTTTACCACCACCGAACTTTACTTCTTCGCCGTAGATGGTGCGGTCGTCTTCGACTTCTATGAACAGCGCTGTATCACCCAGCCGAACGCGATCTCCGGTGGTAGGCCCGTACATCTCTGCATAAGCGCGTCGATCAATGCTGGTCATGCCACCGTCTCACAAATAATGATGTTATTAATATTCACGATCACAACTTCCCCATGACCTGTTGATTAAACCCATAGATGGTTCGCAGGCCGTCGACCTCTACCAGTTCTACCGTACGCGATTGCCCGGGCTCAAACCGAACCGCAGTTCCAGCGGCAATGTTAAGCCGAAAGCCGCGGGTTTGTGCACGTTCGAACTGCAATGCAGGGTTAACTTCAAAGAAGTGATAATGTGAGCCAACCTGTACCGGCCGATCACCGCCGTTTGCAACTTCAATCGTTATAGTTTTACGATCCGAATTGAGTTCAATATTGCCTTCGCCGCAGATAATTTCACCGGGAATCATGATTGCACTCCACTCACTGACGGCTCCTGAATAGGCTCATGTACGGTCACCAGCTTGGTGCCATCCGGAAAAGTCGCTTCCACCTGAACATCGTGGATTAACGAAGGCACTCCCTCCATCACCTGCTCTGTGGTGAGTAACGTTCGGCCGTGCGACATCAGTTCTGCAACAGTACAACCATCGCGGGCACCTTCGACAATATGCATACTGATGTAGGCAATGGCCTCCGGGTAGTTGAGCTTTACGCCACGGGCCAGACGTCGCTCTGCAACCAGTGCCGCTGTGTATAACAACAGCTTATCTTTTTCTCTTGGCGTCAGGTCCATCAAAGTTTCTCATTATTAAGCGATTCAAGTTCAACACGGCAGCTGGCATCACGTTGATCAGGTGGCCCAGATTCTTGGTTGCACCGCAGGTTTACCGGGCATTAGTATCGGTCGCATCAGTGCGCGGACATTTGAAAATACAGTTCGCGCCTGTTCAGCGTTGCTACCGAGATAACGAACGATGATTAGTTTTTCGATCAGCGTTGCTGCAAAATTGCTTTGTCCGTCAAGTTGAGTGCGCACCAGGTCGAGTGTGTCCTGACATATAGCGCCTGCACTACTGAGCAACATCGTGCCACTGACTGATGCACCGCGCAAACCGGTGATACGCTGCAAATCTTCAGCGCCGGAGATACACAATCGATCAATGAACACCGGTACTCCGTTGCGAAAGACACTGATGCGATTAGCAACCGCACCGGTCCTGAACTCATGGTTTCCGGCAATTCTACCGAAGCAGTTAATATCCCACGCGATAAACCTGCTACCCTGGGTGAGCTCAATATTCAACTGCTGAGAGACCTGTGCCCTGTCGAAGTAAATCGATTCCATCGGCATCCACTCAAAACAACCATCTCCGACCAGAATATTCTGATACTGATGAGCACACCAGCCATCGGACCCGTAAAAACGGTTTGCACCGGGCGTCGTGATCAGGCCCTCTGCCCCATTACCGCAGCGAACATCGATGCTGAGCTTGTCGCCACCAACCACACCACCGGGAGGATGAAGAATATAGGCATGGCAAACACGCCCCTCCGGATAAAACGGACGTTGAATCACCAACGGACCGTAGTGCTTTCGTCTGAGGATTGTTTTATCACGGCCTTTCTCAAACGACAGATCAAGCCATGCACGCCAGTTGTGGTTATCAGAAGATTCACACCCGGCAACAACGCCAGTACCATCTGACACAGTTGCAGCTGGTGCGGGTATGGGAGCTGTAGCCTGGGCGTTCATTTCCTGTATAAGTTAACCAGCTAATACCGGCTCATGCAACTGTCAGCCACTCGTGAGCTGTCGATACCAACGGCGTATCAACAGTACTGCAAACAACGCAAAAACACCTGCAGCGAATGTTCCGGGATGCTGTACTGTGTGCAACAGGCCAACTGCGACAGACTCATGCGCGAACACTTTACCGCCATAAAAAAAGATGGTGGAAACAGTAAGCATTGATAATAACGATTTCATTTCCTCTCCGGAGAATAATTCAGGCAACAAGATACTCACTGACATGTTCTTCGTTCAGCTCATCCATACCGCCACTCGCAACGACGCTACCGCGATCCATGATGACGAAGTTGTCTGCAACTTTACGAATGAAAGGGAGCTTTTGTTCAACGAGTAAAACGCTGATAGACATTTCCTGGCTAAGCATTTTAATGACATCAGCAATTTCCTGCACAATATTTGGTTGAATACCTTCGGCAGGTTCGTCGAGAATTAACATCTTCGGATTCAGCACGAGTGCCCGGGCAATGGCAAGCTGTTGCTGCTGCCCGCCTGATAAGTCACCACCCTGCCTGTTTTTCATTTCCCTAAGCACTGGAAATAACTCATAAACATTTGACGGTATGTGACTATTACCCTGCCCACTAGCAAAGAATCCGGTTCGGATGTTCTCTTCAACAGTTAACAGCGGAAATATTTGTCTGCCCTGAGGCACATAACCAATGCCGGCCGCCGCACGTTTTTCGACAGACAGCCGTGAAAGATCGAAACCGTCATAATACAGCTCGCCACCTTTTGGCCGCTCGAGACCAATGACACACTTGGCAAATGTTGTTTTACCCACTCCATTGCGCCCCATTAAGCAGGTACAAGACGCATGTTTGACCTCGAGACTAACCCCTCTGAGACAATGGCTTTGTCCGTAAAAGTGATCCAGTTGGTTTGCTAACAGCATTCGCTATTCACCCAGATAGACACGCTTGACCTCTGCGTTCGATTGAATGT
>CAYZVB010000023.1:7996-11026 GCA_964481315.1 uncultured Granulosicoccaceae bacterium | reverse complement strand
GCCAGCACACTGCCCTGATGCAAAACGGTTACCCGACTGTTTAAAGACCTCACAAAGTCCATATCGTGCTCGACCACCACAACAGTATGCTCACCGGCAAGGGCAACCAGAAGCTCAGCAGTTTTATCCATTTCCTGATGCGTCATACCGGCAACAGGCTCATCGACCAGTAACAATCGGGGCTTTTGCGCGAGTAGCATACCAATCTCAAGCCACTGTTTTTGACCGTGAGATAATATTTGTGCAGGGTCTGTTAATTGATCGACAAGTCCGATCGTCTCTGCGACCTGCTGAATTGTCTCGTTTTGGGTCCGGGTTAAGCTGTTACGCCAGTTAAACAGCGCGCTTCGATCACCTTCGACAGCAACCTCGAGGTTTTCATACACAGTTAGCGCTTCAAATACTGTGGGTTTTTGAAACTTACGACCAATACCTGCGCGGGCAATCGCCGCTTCATCCAACTCCAGCAAGTTGATATCACCCGCGTAAGTTACCGAGCCGGAATCCGGTCTGGTTTTACCGGTGACAATATCCATCATGGTCGACTTACCTGCACCGTTTGGCCCGATAATGCAGCGTAGCTCCCCAGCATCAATGTATAGGTTAAGCTGATTGATGGCTAGAAAACCGTCAAAACTCACACTGACGTTATCGATATACAACAGGGTGGAGTGTGCGGCGTTCATGACACCACTCTGCGTTTAAAAGCGCCGGCTAAACCGCGGGGCAAAAGCAATGTACTCAACACAAACAACGCACCCAGCGCAAACAACCAATACTCAGGTAACACAGCGGTAAACCATGATTTTGAGAAGCTGACCAGCAATGCACCGATAACTGCCCCGTACAGCGTCGCCCTTCCACCAATTGCCACCCAGATAACAATTTCAATCGAGTTCAGTGGTGAAAACTCCCCGGGGTTTATAATGCCAACCTGCGGAACATAGAGCGCTCCGGCGAGACCTGCCAGCATCGCCGAGATAACCAGTACCAGCAACTGATAGTATTCAACACGATAGCCAAGAAAGCGGGCTCGATCTTCAGCATCGCGAACAGCAATCACCACCCGGCCGGCACGAGACTGAACAATAGACCTGCATAACAGATACCCGGCAATCACTGCCACTGCCGAGGCCACGAAAAGCCCTACCCTGGTACCCTGTGCTGTAATTGGAAAGCCAAGAATGTCTTTAAAGTCGGTTAATCCATTGTTACCACCGAAACCAAATTCATTGCGAAAAAACGCAAGCATCAGTGCGTAAGTCATTGCCTGGGAAATGATGGATAAATAAACACCGTTTACCCGACTTCTAAAAGCCAGCCATCCGAACAGAAAGGCGAGCAGCCCGGGAACAAAAAACACAGCAAGCAACGCCACCGGAAAGAAATCAAATCCCCACCAGTACCACGGTAGCGCATCCCAGTTGAGAAATACCATGAAGTCAGGCAACTCCGGGTTGCCATAAACACCCCGGTCACCGATCTGGCGCATTAGATACATCCCCATCGCGTAGCCACCCAGCCCGAAAAACGCGCCATGTCCAAGCGAGAGGAATCCCATAAAACCCCACACCAGATCCACCGACATTGCCAGTAACGCGTAGCAGAGGTATTTTCCAAATAGATTAAGCTGATAGGTCGAAACGTGCCACGGGTGTTCCGGTGGCAAAAACAGATTGCACAGCGGCATGACAACTGCGGCAATTGTTAGCAAAGTCAGCAGAATCTGACCACCGGTGTCACCACGCAAAAGTGAACGCATGACTAACCCGCCGCTGCTCTACCACGCTGTGGAAACAATCCACGCGGGTATCTTTGTATAAATAGAATAATAAAAATGAGCACCAGAATTTTCGCGACAACCGCACCAACCCACGGCTCAAGAAATTTATTGGCGACCCCGAGCGATAAGCCAGCCAGCAGTGTACCCCACAGATTGCCAACACCACCAAACACTACCACCATGAACGAGTCAACAATATAGGCTTGCCCCATATTGGGCCCGACGTTAGTCAACTGACTAAGCGCGACGCCTGCTACACCGGCTATCCCTGCACCAAGCCCGAACGTCATCGCATCAATACGAGATGACTGAGCGCCCATCGCTCTGGCCATTTGTCTGTTTTGCGATACCGCACGCACCTTTAAACCAAAAAACGTTTTTTTCAGCAACCACATCAAAATCGCAAATACCGCGATACAAAACAGAAAAATCACCAGTCGATTTACCGCGATAGACAGCGCGGGATCAATTTGCACCTGACCGGTGAGCCACGAAGGATTTGAGACGGGTACGTTCTGTGGTGATACCAGAGTACGCACCGTCTGCTGCAACAACAAACTGATGCCAAAAGTGGCAAGCAGTGTTTCCAGCGGTCTGCCATACAAGTGCCTGATTACCAGATACTCAATCACCACACCTACCAGAAACGTGACTACAAACGCCAGCGGAATAGCGGCTATCAATGAGTATTCAACAAAGCCAGGCAGCATATGTTGTAAAAACCATGTGCAATATGCACCAAGCATGATCATTTCACCATGTGCCATATTGATCACACCCATCACGCCGAATGTAATCGCAAGTCCTATTGCAGCCATCGCTAGCACTGACCCCAGACTAAGCCCGAACAACAGTGTTTCTACTTTCTCAAAGGTTGAAATTCTTGACCGTATTTTTTCAAGTGATGCGGCAGCACTCGTTGCAACGTTTGCGTGTTCGCTTCGCGTTAACACTTCAAGACGCTGTGTGACTATCGGTCGTGTATTTACACCTACTGTATCAATAGCCTCCAATTGCTGCTGCACAGTACCGGACTCAAGTGCATAGACTGATCCGGCCAACTGCATCAGTGCTTTGATTTCAGGCTCTGTTTCTGTCTGTGATAACCGGCTTATCGTTACCGCACTTTCTTCGTCGAGGTCACCCAGCATCTGTTCAACAGCAGCCAGACGCTTGCCTGGATCCGGATCATCCAGGGCCAATTGTGCAAGTGCTGCGCGCAGCTTGCTGCGTAGCGCATTATTTAT
>CAYZVB010000023.1:284-7986 GCA_964481315.1 uncultured Granulosicoccaceae bacterium | reverse complement strand
ACTTTGCTTACTTCACGCTTCCCGACCGTACCAAGTGACGTTTCGTCGGCAGCAGAGACAATTGAAAACCCGGAATCCAGTTTTTCAACAATAACCACTTTTGAGTCTGTCTTCCGGACGTACAATCTACCAGCGAGAATCGCCTCCAGCCAGACGCTCTTAAGCGCTTCATCCGATGCTGTAATTGTGTCGATGGCTTGTTGCACCGTTTTCCTGTTGCGCAACTCCTCCGCGAGTGAGTCGATAACACTGCTTTCCTCGGCAGCGACTGCACTGCCGGGACTCATGGCCCAGGCAATCCAGAAAATTAACAGGGAAAGTATTTTCATACTGGCATTCACTGTACAAACACAGCATACGATAATAAATAGAGGCGAGCGCATTATGCGCTCGCCTCAACATATGACTTACCTTTCAGGCGTTAGTAATTCTGACCTGAACAAGTCTTGGTAACAGTGTTGTAGTTGCCGCATGATATCGGTTCACGCCAATCGGAAATGATATCTTTGGAATCCGGTAGAAAATCGGACCATGCATCGCCCGGCACCAAGTCATCTGTTTCCCACACAACATCAAACTGTCCGTCGTCTTGTATTTCACCAATCAATACGGGTTTACTAATGTGGTGATTCGGCAGCATCTGAGATGTTCCACCAGTCAGATTAGGCACCTCTACACCGATAATCGCATCCTGAACTGCAGCGGGTTCTGTTGTGCCGGCTTTCTCTACCGCCTGTACCCACATATTAAACCCAATGTAGTGGGCCTCCATCGGGTCGTTTGACACACGCTCATCACTTCCAATGAACTTCTGCCAGGTACCGATGAACTCGTCATTCTCCGGGGTATCTACACTCATGAAGTAGTTCCATGCAGCCAGATGTCCGACAAGAGGCGCAGTATCGATACCGGACAGCTCTTCTTCACCTACAGAGAATGCGACAACAGGGATGTCTTCAGCAGACACATCCTGGTTACCCAACTCCTTATAAAACGGCACATTTGCATCACCGTTGATTGTTGAAACTACGGCAGTCTTCTTACCTTCGCTACCAAATTTCTTGATGGAAGATACAATAGACTGCCAGTCAGAGTGACCAAACGGCGTGTAGTTAATCATGATGTCGTCTTCGGCAACACCACTGTCTTTCAGATACGCTTCCAGAATCTTGTTAGTGGTTCTGGGGTAAACATAATCAGTACCAGCAAGCACCCATCGCTCTACACCGATCTCGTCCTTCAGGTAATCCACCGCAGGAATAGCCTGCTGATTTGGCGCTGCCCCTGTGTAAAAAACGTTTTTGGATGACTCTTCGCCCTCGTACTGAACCGGGTAAAACAAAATGCTGTCGAGCTCTTCAAACACCGGTAATACGGACTTACGCGATACAGAAGTCCATGCGCCAAACACCGCATCAACCTTTTCAACTTCAATCAATTCACGTGCTTTTTCAGCAAACAATGGCCAGTCGGAGGCGGGGTCAACCACAACAGCCTCAAGCTCACGACCCAGCAAACCACCCTTACTGTTTTGTTGCTCCACCAGCATCAGCATGGTGTCTTTCAGGGTAGTTTCACTGATGGCCATTGTGCCGGACAGCGAATGCAGGACGCCAACTTTGATCGGATCGTCTGCGAAGGATACCTGCGTGGAAAACAATCCTGCAGCCACAATAGTACTAACAACGGCGTTTTTAACTTTCATTTCACCTCACCTGTTTTGAGTGAGGCAGAGTGTACTGGTGGCGATTTTTTCTGGATGCTGCTGAATTCTCTCCGGCATGCTGCAAAAAATGCAGCAGCAGCTCAAAGCCTGCCAGCTATACGCGTTTTACCTGAAAAACAAGTGACTTACTCAGGCAGTTCACTCAGGCAATTCACTATCACGTTTATCTAAACGCGCTGACAGTAACTCGAGAAACCGTGCAGAAGCCACTGGCAGATGACGTCCCTTCAGGTGGCCCAGCATCAGTCGCCCCACGCCGACATCGCGCTTATCCAACAAGCTGTGAGCAAACTCTTTTGTGGCACGTTTTGAAATTCCGATGGGAATTTGTGCGGTTATAGCATCGCTTCGATGTATCGTTTCTAACAGCAGCGTCTCACTATCTGATTCCAGCATAACGGGCAAATCTATCGACATGCGGCGGGCCGCAAGTTCCAGCAAATGCCGAACACCGTTGGCTCTGGTTAGCAAAACCATTGGGTAAGCAAGACACTCACTAAGCCTGACCGATGCTTTGCCGGCCAGCGGATGACCTTTCGCAAACAATAGATGGATTGGCTGTGATACTTCGAGAACGCAGTGAAACTCGTTAAACAGCTCAGGTTCAAACAACAGTGCAAGATCAGCGGTATATTCCACCAAAGCCGACTCGTATTCGGTTCTGTTACTAACCCGTACATCGAAAGTCACAGCCGGGTGTTCCTGCCGGTAGTCCGAGATAAGTTCAGGTAAAAACGAACTCATTACCGCGTGCCCGCACACAATAGCAACATGACCACGACGCTCACCGGCAAGATCGGCAAGCTGCGACTTAACGCGTTCCATATCTGCAAGCTGACGCCTTGCATGGTGTATGAAAAGCTCACCCGCCACACTTAAACGTACACCGGTAGGTAAACGTTCAAACAACGCAACCCCCAGCTCTTCTTCCATACTCAGGATGCGACGGTTTAACGCAGTTGAGGTAATTGCCAGTTCATCAGCAGCCTTGCGTATAGAGCCAACGCGGGCAACCACATCGATGTAACGTAAAGGTATCTGGTGTCTGATAGCACTGATCCCGCTACAGGCGGTGACTGCAGCTTTAGTGATTCACATAAAAAATGCTAGTGTATTTTCGAAGCAAAAACAAAACAATCTGTCGCGCTGCAAAGACGGCACAAAGCAACGATAAAAGAAATGTGAATCCGAGGTTTTGCGTTTTTATCTTTGACACCACGCAACCGTATTACACCGGTGCTTTGTTTTTGGTGAATCTGTTGGCATCCGATGCCGCGAACAGCACAAAGATTTCGGCCAGCGCAACAAGACACACACGGCAGCACCGCCCTAGACAATCGGGTTTTTAGATTACGATTAAAGTGTGGTTAGACGTGGCGCCTGGAGCGCCTGAGGGGGATTGGCTTTAGTGAAACTGTGTCGGCACAGACTGACACCAGGCCAAAAGGCAAATGGCGTCCCCTAGGGGATTCGAACCCCTGTTACCGCCGTGAAAGGGCGGTGTCCTAGGCCTCTAGACGAAGGGGACACAGGCTTTACAAGCAAGCCCGCAAATATAGTGCGGTCACCGCCGGTTGTCAACAGGTGCGGGCAGGAAGTTTTGAGCCTGATAACGGGAGCGGAAACCCGCACCACACGCTAGTGCTGAATGACTGTGTCTTTGCCGCACCTTTTGCCGAACAAAAGAGCACTGTCGGCACGCAAAAAAGTCTCGTCCAGTGACTCGTGATGGCGAGCCCGCGCCAACCCTATGGTGGTGGTAATTGAGATTTCATGATCGCGGGTTTTGAGCCTGAGCCGTGATATCGCATCGCGAATTTCTTCGGCAAGCTGCACCCCGTCGTCGGCACGGTTTTCATGCAGGGCAATAACAAATTCGTCTCCACCGTACCGGTAGACCGTACCATTGCTACCAACGCTATCGCACAACTGCGCGGCGAACTGGCGCAGCACCGCGTCGCCAACGGCATGACCGTACAGGTCGTTAATCGATTTAAACCCATCAACATCACAAACCAGCAGCGAATACACCCGCTGCCCGCTCTCGCTATCGGACAACAGCAGATCGAAAGAGGCCCTGTTTTTTACGCCGGTTAACGCGTCTTCATACGCTGAACGCCACACTTTAAGAAACCGGTCGGCATTGCGCAGCGGTCCGATAAGTGAGTCGACCAGGGATCGGATTTGGCGCACTTCGCCAGAGAGAAATTGAAAGCTTCTTGTCAGCGCGATCGTACCAAGCGTTTTGCCCTTGTACTCCAGCCGGTAACGCAGCAGGTACTGGCTGTCAGTGCAGACCGCCGCATAGTGTTTTTCAAGCGAACGCGCCGATTCATTGTGCTGATAGCGAATCTGGTCAACACGCACGGTATCGCTCAAGCTCCCGCAAAACGCTTCAAAAAGCGCGTCGAGCTCAAGATGCTGGTACAACACGTTGGCATTCGCAGCGTCACCATGAGTACCTTCAATTACGGGTGATATAGCAACCTTCCTGGTTATTGGCTGAGTGTCTAGAGTCGGTTCCGCCAACTCTGGTATCGCGTTCATGTCCTCATTCCAGTTAGAAAAAAGCGAACATCACTGCAGCAAGAATTGGTCCAACCTGAGCACTGCAGAGAATTCCTTACCACTAATGTAGTAGAGAACTGCAGATACTGCGAGCGGGCCCGGTAAGCCGGAGCCCGCAAATTACGATACGTGGCGGGTTAGTCGGGCTCGATCGCCGTCCAGTCAGAAAGTCTGGCCTTCAGACGGATCAGTGCCTGGCCGTGAATCTGACAAACCCGGCTTTCACTGACGCCGAGTATTTCACCGATCTCGCGAAGGTTCAGATCTTCATCGTAGTAAAGCGACATCACCAGGCTTTCTCTTTCGGGAAGGTTTTTGATTGAGTTAGCCAGTGCAGTTTTAAAACTGCCGCGATACATGTTTTCTGAAGGCCCGACATCTTTGCTTTCGGGCAGCGCGATTGTCTCACCGGTGTTTTCATCGGGCTGATCGAAACTAAAAATATGTGCCGACATACTTTCGGTAAGAATCTGATGGTAGGCGCTGAGCGAAATACCCAGCCGCGACGCCACTTCGGTATCGACCGCGTCACGTCCGGTCTCCTGCTCGATGTGGCGCAGCGCTTCAGCAGCTTCACGTGATTTGCGATGTACAGAACGAGGTGTCCAGTCTGAACGGCGAATCTCATCAAGCATGGCACCACGCACACGAATACCGGCGTAGGTTTCAAAGCTTGCACCCTGAGTGGGATCGTACTGGCGCGAGGCTTCGATAAGACCGATCATGCCAGCCTGTATTAAATCTTCAGCCTGCACGTTGGGTGGCAGGCGATGCATCAGGTGAAAAGCAATTCGCTTTACCAGTTTGGCATGCTGAGTGACGAGCTGATCATCTGAGACGAGTTCGACATCGTTATACATTGCATGAGCATTCATTCAATCACACCTGCATGGGTACTGTAGCTGACGAGTCTTTCAACGAAAAACTCAACATGTCCGATGGGTTGTTTCGGCTCTGGCCAGCCATGTATTTTCTTTGCAAGTTTCTTGAGCGCCAGTGCTGACTTGGATCGGGGAAACGAGTCAACAACGGGCTTTCTAACTTGAACGCTCTGTTGCATATAATCATCTTGCGGTACTGAACCGAGGAAGTTCAACATCACGTTAAGATTGTTGTCGGCAACTTTGAGGATTTTATTGAAAAGATCTATGCCTTGTTGATTTGATGTAACTTTGTTCACCACAACATTAAATCGCTTCACGTTGAAATCACGATTCAGCACCTTAATCATTGAGTAGGCATCAGTAATAGAAGTAGGCTCATCACACACCACAACAAGTACTTCCCGGGCCGCACGACAGAAAGATGTGACCTGATCGGAAATACCTGCAGGGGTATCTATAACCAAAGTATCAATTGGCGCCTGCAGACTGTTGAAAGCCTGGATAAGACCACCATATTCAGCTTGTGACAGAGAAGTTATTGCAGGTGCGCCGCTACTCGCAGGCAATAAACTCACTCGTCTGTCAATTTGTAAAAGTATGTCGTCAAGCGACCTTTTTCCGGCAAAAACGTCTTCAAGGGTTCCGGCAGGAGAAAGTGCACACAGAACATCAATGTTGGCAAGACCAAGGTCTGCATCCATCACCATCACTGATCGCTCCAGCTTGCCCAGCTCCAGCGCCAGGTTCACTGCTATGTTCGACTTTCCAACACCGCCTTTCCCGCCCGTTACCGCTAAAACCTGCACAGGCTTTGTCGGTCGTTGCGGTTGAATCACGTTCTCTGTTGCCGCCAGCGCACTAGCACTCGACACCATCGTTGCTCCCATATCTCTGTAATCTATCGTCAGATCTGTTTACGATCTTTTTTTATAATTTTCGTCTCGCCGTAAGCAATCACAGTCGACAATTTCATCATCGACCATTCTCAAATTTTCTTCATAAAATAAACAACTTTGGAGTGTTTCTTTAGAAACTTGATTAGATTGTTTACGGTCTGACAACATCTGTTACAGAAAAAGCAATCGACAGGCCACGGAGCAGATAAAAAACAATGGATAGGTGAAAACGTGATGCAGATGATTTTCAGTTGCAAACTTCCTGTTTAAATTCTGGTCATCTGCAAAACAACGGCGAACTGCATCACAAAATTGCTCTGTGCGAGTTAAGCCGCCATGCGCATAGATTGTGCGAATGAGTTGGCAAGTGCCGCGATCTGGCTCAAATGCCAGCGTATATAACCCGTTGATAAAGATGCCGGGTCATGCCCGACCATTGGCAGCGCGTTATTCTTTGACAGTAATTACCAGCTCAGTGTCAAGATACACAAGCTCGGCGTTTTTAATCGGAAGATCATTAACGGTAATACAACGGAACGGCTGTTCAGCAGGTAGCATGCAACTCGCATCCGGTGTCTCCAGCGGGTCAAAACGCAGCCGCAGTCGCGTGCCGGCGCCTACCGCCTCTACCAGCAGCAGGTACAAATCATCGGCGCTGAGCTGCAAAGACTTCTGCACCATTAAATCAGCATCTGATTGTCGCTCCGGCGCGTCGTAGACTGTTTTTAGCTCACCCAGAATATTCTCTGCGCCAAACTCAAGCTGGTATACGCTCGACTGCGACGGATAATGCAAAACCATATGCTCCGGCAGCGTTAACGTCACTGAGAGTTCATTGCAGCTTGCCAGACGGCATAGTGTTTTCGGTTTAACGAGTATTTCAGCACTGACTCCGGGTGCTTCCCTGACCGTTTGCTGCACGGCAGACAACGGGTTTAGCAGGCCGATAAAAAACTCGGCACACTGCCCGTAAAGTTCAATACTAATCTTCCAGCCACCAACCAGGCGGGTGTCTTCGCTGAACTCGAGCGGTAAAAATGCGACCGGGTGATCGGCACCGTCAATATGCGCAGCCGGATCCAGTGACGCGGCAATGGCAAGGGAAAAATCATAAGCAACACTGGAATGCCCAAGCTCTTCGTCGCCTTGCAGTGAGTCGTCGTACATTGACTCATGCAGCAATGGCAGCAGGGCCAGACAGGCTCTGTCATAACCAATGAGAATGCTACGGTTATGCAGACCGGTACTAACGTGATGTACCTGCCAGTACTGTGAGCAGACTTCCGACAACGTGGCGCAGTCGGATATACCGTCGAGCACGGTGACTTTTTCGGGCTGGCGAGCAAACTCGTCGCGCGCTGCTGATTGCAGGCTCAGGCACAGGCCATCACCAATAAGTACCGGCCAGTGCCCGACCGGATCGGTCTTGCTGGCTACACCCTGCAAGGCACCCAGTTTTAATTGGTCTAACAGCTCTATAAGCTCATTTTCCGAAAGCACGTTAAGCAACCTTGAGGACCATTCGCAGGCCTCGCAAGCTTTGTGCCCTGCTACTCCATTTAATGAACCACAGGAAAACGTACGGAAATAAAGCAGCAGTGGCGCACCAATAGTGCGCCACTAACAAC
>CAYZVB010000023.1:0-267 GCA_964481315.1 uncultured Granulosicoccaceae bacterium | reverse complement strand
TCAGTGGCTGATGCTTCTTCAGGCCGCTGAATGCGATACTTACGCATTTTCTCAACCAGTGTCGTGCGACGGATTTGCAGTTTCTTGGCAGCGTGCGCCACCACACCGTTGCAATCGTCCAGTGCCTGTTGAATCAGGCTGACTTCTATGTCGGTCAGGTGCTGCTTGAGATCAATACCATCTCTGGGCAGGCGCGGCTTACTCAGCATTGGCAGGCTGGGTACACCGGCCATTTGCTCAGTATCGACCTGCTCAGGCACCTCGGCA
>CAYZVB010000022.1:0-28599 GCA_964481315.1 uncultured Granulosicoccaceae bacterium | reverse complement strand
ACTCGAAGAAAGCACGGGTTGCAGGGCTGTCTTTGGTCATTGTCCAAAGCGTGCCGGCACCAAGTACCGGGTTGCCAAGGTCAGATTCTGCGAATGGCGGGAAGTAGAAAAAGTCTGCTTCACCGTTGGCCACTTCTTCACCTTTGTTAGGGAAAAATGCAGGAATGAAAGACGCCTGACGATGCATCATGCAAGAAGCAGGGCTTGAGAACAGACCCTTTGGCGCATCACCAAAGAAAGTTGTTGCAACCGAAGAGGCACCACCGGCAACGTAGTCGTCGTTGCGTGAGAACTGACCATACAGTTCCATCGCCTTCAGAACCTCAGGGCTGTTGAACGGCAGATCATTCGATACCCAGCGATCATAATTTTCAGGAGTGGTTGTTCTGAGCATCAGATCTTCCATCCAGTCGGTGGCGGTCCAGCCGGTAGCGTTGCCGGACTCAACACCGATACACCATGGCGTGTTGCCGTCTTCAACCATTTGATCAGACAGCGCGATCAGATCTTCCATGGTAGTTGGAATTTCATAACCGTTGTCTTCAAATTGCTCCGGCGAGTACCAGACCAGTGATTTCAGATCCATTTTGTAGGCAAAACCATAAAAGTCTTCTTTGCCGTCTTTATCTGCGTAAGTACCCAGCGCTACCCACGAAGGACCGGCACCGTAGTTTTCTGCCATCCAGTCAGCTGACTCCTGACCCAGTGGCACCAAATGACCTTCTTTCGCCATATCGCCGGCCAGACCGGGCTGCGGGAAAATAGCAATGTTAGGTGCGTTGTTGGAACGCAGGTCTGCCACGATCAGTGCAGCAAAGTCGCGAGAGCCGGAATACTTAACCACCGCCCCGGTTGCTTTCTCAAAGCAACTGGCAGTGTTGGTGAGCATTTCTTCGTCTTTGCCCTCCATTGAACCCATGATGGTGATGACTTCACCTTCGAACTTGCCGAGGTCACCCAGGGTCGACGGGGTGTCGCATACATCAGCGAGTGATGGACCTGCAAACAGGGACGCAGCAGCTAACACGCTGGCTGCTGTACCTAGTTTAAATTTCATATTGCTATCTCCGGGAGCGTGAAAAGAGCGCCAAAGCGCCTTGGAGCGTGGAGTATTCACCAGCAACGCACACCTGTCAACGCCACAGCTTGAATTAGCTGGAGATTTGAATTAAACCGCCATTTTCTTAATCTTCTACACTGGCAACAGCTACTTAAAGAGACTAAGATGCCCATCCAAAGCGCTTTAAATTTTTACTTTGAATAATGAATCTTAAACAGCTTTCCCATGAGCTCGGCCTGTCGCAAACCACCGTCAGCCGCGCCCTCAATGACTACCCGGAGGTCAGCGAAGATACCCGCCGGCGCGTTAAGCGTGCCGCCGTAAAGTTTAACTACCGCCCCAATGCCCGCGCCACCGGCCTTGCCACCGGTCGCGCCAGAGCCATCGGGCACATTATTCCAATGAACTCTACAGAAGTATTTAACCCGATTTTCGGGGAATTCATTGCCGGCGCCAGCCAAACCTATTCAACACAGGGTTATGAGCTACTGCTCACCATGGCGCAGGAGGGCACCGAAGATTCCATGTACCGGCAAATAGCTTCGCGCAAGTCCGTCGACGGCATCATTGTGCATGCACCGCACATCAATGACTCCCGAATCACGTTACTGCAGGCATTAAAACTACCCTTTGTGATTCACGGGCGCGACACCGCCAACACCACTGAGTATGCATGGATTGATATCAATAATCGCAGAGCATTTTTTCAGGCAACAAAACTGCTGATCGATCTGGGACATCATGAAATCGCGCTTATTAACGGTAAAGAAACACTTAATTTCGCCTCGCGACGCAGACTCGGGTATATCGATGCACTGGCGCAGGCAAACATTGCCGCTAACGCATCGCTGATGTTCGAAGGCGACTTAACCGAAGGCAACGGTTACCGGGCAGCCACCGAACTACTGTCGCGAACCGATCGACCGACTGCTTTTTTGGTGTCTTCGTACATGGGTGCGCTTGGTGTGCGGCGTGCCATTCATAACGCCGGACTCACCATGGGCAGCGATGTATCAGTCATTATTCATGACGATGATCTTTCCTACTTTCACAACAGTGGCGATGTACCGCAGTTCACCTCCACCCGATCGTCCGTTAAAGAAGCAGGCACACTGGCGGCAGAAATGCTGCTTTCTATCATTGATAACCCATCTGCACCACTGCCGACCAAACTGCTTGAAGCTAATCTAATCATCGGTGCTTCAACCGGACCGCGAAAGTAACAACCGCATAAGCAAAGGAAAGCACGCACCTCCAGCCACGCCGGAATGCGTGCAGTGGTTAGCTATTCAGTGCATCATAGAACCATGAAGCACCCGCCCCCGTCCCTGCTCTCCCGATGGCACAACGCTATGGCGGATGTTCCGCTAATAGCAATCTTGCGCGGCATAACACCGTCTGAGTCTCCCGCTATAGGCAAGGCTTTGATTGATGCCGGTTTTACACTGATTGAAGTCCCCCTTAACTCACCTGCACCACTGGCAACCATTCGCCTGCTGAGTGAGCACTTTGGCGACCGGGCTATTATCGGGGCAGGCACTGTATTAACACCAAAGCAGGTCAGCGATGTTATCGATGCGGGCGGTGAATTAATTATTGCACCAAATTTCTGCACCGAAGTCGCGCGGGCGTGCGACAACCAGCCGGTCGTGTATTGCCCGGGGGTTGCAACCCCGACAGAGGCATTCAACGCACTTCAGGCCGGCGCAGGTGGTTTAAAACTGTTTCCTGCAGAGCTAATCAGTCCGGCTGCAGTAAAAGCAATGCGAGCGGTTTTACCTGATAACGTTTTACTGCTGCCGGTCGGCGGTATTAGCCCCGACAACATCCCGAACTACCTGCAAGCAGGAGCGAACGGGTTCGGTATTGGTTCAGCGCTATATAAACCCGGCACCAACGCCAGCCAGATCACACAAAGCGCACAGCAATTTATCAGCGCTTACAGAAACCATACGCAGACATGAACAACCGTTTTACCTGGACCGATTTATCCACGTTTAATGTTACCGACGCAGTTGCAGACTACACCACATTGTTTGGCTGGCACTTCACCTCTGACAGTACCGACAACTACCAATTTGCAACACTGAACAACCAGCCTGTAGCCGCCGTCTTTCCAATGCCGGATGCACTGGCAAAAAGAAATCTGCCATCATTCTGGATGTCGTATATCCACGTCGAAAACATAGAAGCCACAACGGCACAGGCAGCCACCCACCGTGACGCAATTATTGAAGTTCAGCCACAGGCATTTAACGGCGACGCAAAAATTGCACTGATTCGTGATCCATCCGGCGCCGGTTTTACGCTGTACGAAGGCCCGCCAATCACCACGCCCGAAGTTACACACGGCCATGTTATCGGGCGATACCACCACCTTCCTGATATCGGGCTGATTTCATCGTTTTACAGCGATTTGTTCGGCTGGCAGTTCACTGAAAACAGCGCATACGAATGGCCGGCCTGGGATATAACACATAGCAACGGCAGCCACCTGGCAACCGCTGAAGAAGTACCGGAGTCAATTCGCGGTGAGTACCGCTACTGGATGCCCTGTTTTGCGGTGCATTCAAAACCCGCCGCACTGAACGCAATAAAAGCCTGCCATGCAGATGTTTTTGCCGACCTGGGAGACGAACGGTTTATTGTCACAGACAGGCAGGGCGCAAACTTTATGATTCGCGTTATCGGTAACTACTAGCCTGCGACACTAACGCCGCAACCCGCGCCCGCACATCTTCGATAGCTTGTTCTTTCACAACACCGTACCCGCGTATCGCCTGAGGCGCACTGAGTATTTCCTGCCACTGATCAGTATTGGCTTCTGACAACTGCCGGGCGCACTGCTGCATCAGGTCAAAATACCACTGTATCAGCGCTCGTTCTGCTTTACGCTCTGCGCTATACCCAAACACATCAGCGGGCGTGCCGCGAAGAAACTTCAGTTGCGCCATGCGTTTCATAACGCTCCCCATCCACGCACCGTATTGTCGTTTCAAAGGTCGTCCACGACTGTCTTTTGCAGCACTGAGAAAGGGGGGTGCGAGGTGGTATTGCAGCTTAAAACCAGGCTCGAACTGCGACTGTAGTTGCTGTTCAAACTCAGGTGATGCGTGCAGACGGGATACTTCGTATTCGTCTTTGTATGCCATTAACTTAAACAGAGTTCTGGCTGCCGTTTCTGTAAGTACTTCACTGCCTGTCTGTTGCCGCAGGCTACTGACAGCCTGTTGATACTTATCGGCATAGCGACGGCTCTGATAATCCGTTAAAAAAGTACAGCGGGTGGCAATAACTTCATCGAGCGATGCACCTGAAAAATCCTTTGCAATAAGGGTTGCAGCTGCGTTTTCATCGTGCGCCAGGACCCTGCCCGACTCGAAAGCCTGAATGTTTGTCTCAACCGCCACGGCGTTCAGTCGAATCGCCCGATAAAGCGATTCTTTTGTTACTGGCAGCAATCCGTGTTGCCAGGCATACCCGACCATTAACACGTTAGCAAAAACACTGTCACCGAATAACTTTACCGCAAGACGGTTAGCATCGATGGAAGGTACCGATTCACGACCGACAGTATTAGCAATACTCTGCAGACGCTGATCAATACGCAAACTGGCATCGCGTTCTCTGACAATATCACCGGTGGGCATTGCTGCGGAATTCACCACCGCCAGCATGCCCCTGCGATAGGTGCGTGACGCCTTTGGTGACGACGACACCACGGCATCACAACCAAGCAATGCATCAGCTGCACAATCGTCGATACGTACCTGATTAAGTACAGCAGGGTGACTGGCAATGCGCACATAGCTCAGCACCGGACCAAACTTTTGCGCAAACCCGGTAAAGTCGAGTACCGAAGCACCACGCCCTTCAAGGTGAGCCGCCATGGTTAGCAACGCCGAAACTGTAATAACACCGGTACCGCCAACACCGGTGACCAGTATGTTAAAAGGCTCGTCGAGCGCCGGCAGTTTTGGCTCCGGCACCTGATATTTATTAAGCTGCAAAGGCACCGCGGCCGCTTTTTTTAACTGACCTTCAACGGTAATAAAACTTGGGCAAAAGCCATTCAGGCAGGAATAATCTTTGTTGCATGCAGACTGATTGATCTGCCTTTTTGTGCCAAACTCTGTCTCTACCGGCTCGACACTTAAACAGTTGGATGCCACCGAACAGTCACCGCAACCCTCACACACTGCTTCGTTAATAATGACTGTTTTAACCGGCGTTTCAGCCTGTCCGCGTTTTCGTTTACGGCGCAACTCTGTGGCACAGGGTTGTTCGTAAATCAACACACTAACACCCGGTATCTCACGCATTTCGCGCTGCACCTGATCAAGCTCACCGCGATCGTGAATAGTGACACCTGATGGAAAATCTTCGGCACTAAACTTCTGCGGATCGTTAGACACCAGCACTATTCGCTTAACACCTTCAGCGCGTGCCGAGTGTGCAATAGCATGAACCGAAACCGGCCCGTCAACCGGTTGCCCGCCGGTCATTGCAACTGCATCGTTAAACAACACTTTATAGGTAATGTTGGCGTTGGCCGCTACTGCCTGGCGTATTGCCATGGACCCGGAGTGATACCAGGTGCCCTCACCCAGATTCTGAAATACATGCTTATTACCGGTAAACTTTGATGACGCCGCCCAGTTAACGCCTTCGCCGCCCATTTGAATTAACGAGGTCGTGTCGCGATCCATCCAGCTTGCCATAAAATGACAACCGATACCGGCAAGTGCCTGTGAACCCTGCGGCACTTTGGTCGAGGTATTATGCGGGCAGCCCGAACAGAAATACGGCGTACGCACCGCACCTTCCACATTAATTGAAAATGTCGGCCTGCCAAGTATCCGATCTGCGCGGGCACGGTAATCTTTGTGTGGAAACAAACGCTGCAATCGATCGGCTATCACCGGTAACAGCAATCGTGGTGACAACTCACCGGTCCACGGCAGCAACGGCTTACCGTGTTCATCGCGCTTGCCAACCATTAAGTCCGGCTTATCACCGGGCCAGTCGTAAAAATACTCCTTAAACTGGCTTTCAATAATGCCGCGCTTCTCTTCTATCACCAGCACTTCACGTTTGCCACGTACAAAATTAAGCGCTTCGGTTCTCGCCAGTGGCCATACCAGACCAACCTTAAAAATATCTATTCCAAGTTCGCGGCATGCAGCATCGTCGACTCCCAGCATGCGCAGCGCTTCCATGGCGTCGAGATGCGCTTTACCGGTAGTGACCATTCCAAACGATGCATTTTTTACATGGTAGATATGCTTATCGATCGGGTTCGCTTCAGTAAACGCAAACACCGCATTTTTCTTATCGACCAGCCGCTCTTCAATCTGCGGCCCGGGCAGATCCGGCCAGCGGTAGTGCAAACCACCGGCGGGTGGGGTGTAGTCCGGGGACTTAAACATTCTGTCCGACGTTAAATCGAATGAGGCAGCAGACTCAACCGTTTCGGAAATGGCTTTAAAGCCCACCCACATACCACTGAAACGCGACAATGCGTAGCCATACTCGCCGTACTCCAGGTACTCGGCAACGTTGGCAGGATTCAGTGTCGGCATAAACCAGGTCATGAACGCGACATCCGACTGATGCGGCATCGACGAAGAAACGCAGCCGTGATCGTCCCCGGCAACCACCAATACTCCACCATTGGGTGACGCGCCGTAGGCATTACCGTGGCGCAGCGCATCGCCGGCACGGTCGAGTCCGGGCCCCTTGCCATACCAAAGACCAAAGACACCATCGACCTGTTTATCGGGGTTGCTTTCTACCTGCTGTGAGCCAAGCACAGCAGTGGCGGCCAGATCTTCATTCACCGCCGGCAGGAATTCAATGTTTGATGCGGCGATACGATCTTTCTCGCGCCATAATTCCAGATCAACTCCACCGAGCGGCGAACCCCGATAACCGGCAACAAATCCTGCCGTATTCAGCCCGCTTTGACGGTCGCGACGCGACTGATCGAGCAATATTCGCACAAGCGCCTGAGTGCCGGTCATAAACACACGGCCATGATTCTGCTGATACCGGTCGGCCAGCTGATACTCACTAATTCCGGTTGTGCGTGCAGTCATTGTTCACCTCTTGGATACCGACAGCGGTATCTAACACTGGTGCTGCAAAGTATAGGCCGGCCAGACTGAGATTACGTTTCATTTCAACCGTTTAATGAACTATATTAGGTTTTTCAGTTCATTTTTATCTATTTTAATGAAATTATTATTCAAACCAACACCACTCGATCTGAAAATTCTTAGCCTGCTGCAGGCAGATTGCAGAATGAGCAACCTGGATATTGCCGCAAAATGCGGCAGCTCGGCCTCATCGGTATGGCGCCGGATTCGCGTGATGGAAGAAGCCGGACTGATCAGCGGGTTTCACATGGCTGTCACTGCAGAAGCACTGGGATTTGCCGAAACTGTACTGGTGTACGTCAGCCTGAATACTCACAGCGAAAAAAGTATCGAGGCGTTCACACAATTAGTCGACGAATCACCGCAGGTAATGGAATGCTACGCAGTGACCGGCGATCACGACTACTTACTCAAAGTACTGGCAACAGACATGCGCTCGTTCTATCGATTTCTCGAAGACACATTAATGAGCCGCGAATACATCGCCAGAACACACACCAATGTAGTGATGAAAAAAATAAAGGAATCGCACGCGGTACCAGTCGCGGATACCTGACGCCATGACCAACCACAGCAGAGCCATCTATTTCCCACTATTGACGCTGTCAGTTGTATTGCTGTGCCTGCTGCCTTCAATCACACTGGCGCACGGAGTGGCCGCGGCAGATAAAGCCTATATCCAGACAATCGACGGACCGCATATCATTCCGTTTATCTATCTGGGTGCAAAACATATGGTCACCGGATACGACCATATACTTTTTCTGATTGCTGTTATTTTCTTTTTGTACCGAATGAAAGACGTGTTTTTATACGTTAGTTTGTTTGCCGTCGGGCACTCCCTAACTCTGCTGGCAGGCGTCTATTTCGAATTCGGCATTAACGGCTCTGTTATCGACGCTATTATCGGTTTGTCTATTGTTTATAAAGCACTGGATAATCTGGGTGCGTTCAAACGCTGGTTCGGCGTACAGCCCAATACCCGGGTTGCGACATTTGTGTTCGGCCTGTTCCACGGCTTCGGGCTGGCATCAAAAATAATCGACTACGAAATATCTCCCAACGGCCTGGTGCAAAACCTGATTGCCTTTAATGTTGGTGTCGAGCTCGGTCAGTTAGTGGCGCTTGGCCTGGTACTGGTGGCAATGGGCTGGTGGCGTCATACCCGCAGCTTCTACCCGCTCGCTTACAGCGCCAACGTGATGATCATGTGTGCAGGCTTCACGCTGATTGGCCTGCACGCGGCAGGCTATATAGTGAATATCTAGTGTAGTGTGAACCCCATTATGTTTAATGCAGAACCCCCTTCACAGTCAGAATTACCAACTACCGACAGGCTAATACGCTCGACGCTGCTCGCTTTTATTGGTGCCTGCGTGCTGCTGGTGCTGTTTGTACTGCCTGCAGAGTACGGCATTGACCCGACCGGCATTGGCGGAAAAATTGGACTGACCCAAATGGCGCACGCCGGTGGTAACACAGGCAATCAATCACTTGAAATAGTATCGACCCCCACCGGTGACTGGCGCGATGAAGTCAGTGTGACCATAGACGGATACGGGCAACTCGAACTGAAACTCTCCATGCAGCAGGGAGAAACAGCAACGTACGAATGGGAAACAACAGGCGGCACGCTAGACTCTGACATGCACGGCGACGGCGCCTCCGATAAGTTCATCAGTTACCGCGAAGCGAAAAGTGAAAAACAAAACCATGGCAACCTCACTGCCGGCTTTGACGGCACGCACGGATGGTACTGGCAGAATAAGGGACGAAAGAAAGTAACAGTGACGTTACGCACCAGAGGTACTTACAGTGACATTAAACGCGTCTTGTAGCCCGGTACTAATCCGCACAGAAGAACGCGGTGATATCGAAGATATATTTAAAGTTACTCACGACGCTTTTACAGGCAAAGCCTACAGCAGCGGTACAGAAGCACAAATAATAAACCAGCTGCGCAACGACGGTGACCTTACCCTGTCGATGGTTGCGGTAAACAACGACGGCATTGTTGGTCATATTGCATTCTCACCTGTAACCATACAAGGCAAACACAATCACTGGTTCGGGTTAGGGCCGGTATCTGTTGTACCGCACCTGCAAAGACAGGGCATTGGTACAACGCTAATCAATGCCGGCTTACTTAAAATGCAGGACTCGGACGCCTGTGGCGTTGCATTAATCGGCAACCCGGATTACTACTGCCGGTTTGGCTTTACTTCAAACAATCAACTAACCTGCGGCAACACACCCGCGGCCTTTGTGCAATACCTTGCCTGGAGAGGAACAGCACCGTCGGGAGAGGTGCAGTTTTGCAACGGTTTTAACGCAACCTGACTTAACAACGCGTCAGGCTTTTACTTTGGCAACCCGCACTGTACCGTTTTCTTTCTTTTTGTACTCTGTCATTGCGGGTGGTTTCTTCCGACCGCACCCCGGGCGATCAGCGGTGGCACCGGTGTCACTGTCGTTGCCCGACACTTCAGCATTTTTTTCACCGGCAAACCCCACACCGTCACAATCGTAGCGAATAGACTCTTCCTGCGCTTTGGCAAGCGACCCACCCGCCAGCAGAAAGGCCGCCCCTGCCCTGACGAATGCCCGACGACCGGTCGCATCGCGGACCACCACAGTGTCTGTCTTTTTCATGAGTAAATCCTGTTACGTGTAACGCACGGCTCCCAAACTAACAAACCTGCTTTTCAGGAGTCAAGTTCAGGCAGAATACACCCCGCGTTTCTGAGTTGATCAAGCAAGGCAAGGCACTGCTCCTGATCAAGCCCGTGCAAGTCATTGACGTGCACGGTGCCCCGATCAATCAACTGTTGTACTGCTGTGGCAACAGGCTCATTAAATTCCAGCACCTGCCCTGCAACGCGCAACTTCAGATGTGTGTTATTTCTTTCTGCACTTAAAATTGCTGCACGGTTTATTGTGACGGTGGAGCACTTCGCCACTGGAGACAATTGATGGTGAGCCGCCGGTGGCATGGCAACAGCCACCTCGTCAAACAACCGCGAACAGGCCCGCTGGTACAGCGGCTGATCAAATACCGCATTCAATTGTTGTTTCAATGACTGCAGGGTTTCCACACTCAATGGTGACTGCAAATCCACTGCACGACGAAAGTCGACATGGTTTTCTGCCGCAACCTGCACCATCTCTTGTAATACATCGCGCACAACCACCGGGAATACGCCAAGCGTAATATGCAGTGACGGATCATCAGTTTGTGCCACCGCATCGTGCACCACCCCTCTGGGGATATAGAGCGTATCACCGGCGGTAAGTAGAATACTTTCCTGCAACGTCTTATCAACTTCATAGTCTGATGGAAAAGTATCTTCACTGAACGGCAGTGACACATCTGACTGGTAAAAACGAAACAGCTTGCTGCCGGCAACCTGCAATACAAACACATCATGCGTATCGTAGTGCGGACGAAACCCCTGATGACTGCCGGGAGAAAGATAAACATTGGTCTGGCTGCGCATAGAAAAGTCGTGCGACACTGCACGGCACAGATCAGACAACCGACTGAAGCGTCTTTCAGCACCGGAAACAACCAGCGTGGCACCGGCGCGGTAATGCCCCCACAAACGGTGAACAATAATATTTCGGTCAGTGTCGGTATAGTCGCTCACCGGCACATCGAGCGCCGCATTCACCAGTTGCACACCCGGAAACGACTGATTTCCGGTTGACAATAACGCTTCAATATCCGTTATCGACAGCAGCGACTGGAAATAATCAGACGCTTCGCGCTCGATATGCAACGGTGATTGCTCGTAATAGTGGCTGAGAAAATCTGCGTGGCTGACCGGCGCCAGTACATTCATATATTCCTGATCCATGAATGTACGTTACCATTACAACGTACAGAAGCAAGTCACCCTGCCAGGTAACAAAAATCCGATGAAAACTCTCGTGCTCGGTGGCGTGAAGTCAGGCAAATCCCGCTATGCTGAAAACCTTGCTGTCGAAAGCGGTAAACCGGTCACGGTGGTAGCAACCGCAATTGCCGGTGACGCAGAGATGAGTCAGCGTATTGAAAAGCACCGTGCTGCGCGTCCGTCACACTGGCGTGTGCTGGAAGTACCGCTGGCATTGACTGATGCGCTGCAATCCCTTGACAAGGAATCAGAAACGACAAACTACCATGTGATAGTCGACTGCCTGACTTTATGGATTACCCAACTGCTTTGCAGCGACTACTCCGAACAACAGATTCAGCATGAGATAGACCAGTTTGTGCAGCAAGTTAAGCAAATGCAAAGCGACATCACCATTGTGTCCAACGAGACCGGCATGGGTATTATGCCGGTGGATGAACTCTCGCGACGCTTTGGAGATATTACAGGCGTCTTACATCAACGACTCGCACAGGAAGTGCGGTCAGTTGTTCTGATGGTTGCCGGTCTGCCGGTTACCGTCAAATAGCGGTGCCACAGATGGCAGCACCAACATGGCTACTCTTGAAATATCAGCACCGATTCATCCGTAGCCACCACCACTTTTCCGTCGCTGGTGATGTTCATTGCTCTGACACTGGCGGTACCCTGTACGTCGTAACGCCATCGCTCACTACCATCTGCCAGACTATGTGAGCGAACAACGTCGCTTTCATGCAGAACAAAAGACTGGTTGCTAACCACCAGATCATCGTCGTAAACATAATCTGCATCAATATTAACGCTCCACAGCTCCTGTCCGTTATTACCATCAAGCCGCGTAAACAAACCATATGCGCCTATCAGTAACGATCCATCGTCCAGCAGTTTCATCACATTAATATCCGCAACGAAAATTTCCTACAGCACCGCACCGGTCGTATCGCGTTTGGATAGCGCTGAATCGAATGCATCGTATTCCCACCCATACCAGTAAACATTACCGCTATCGTCTATCTTGACCAAATCCGGAACAGGCAAATCATATTCAACTTGAGGCTCAACACAGGAAAGTGAATTAGTGGACACGCTTACCGTGTAATCAACACTATTTGCCGTATCGATATAGCGTCGATCGAGCACCAGATAATAGGTACCCGGCTGCAGACAACCCTCCGGATCATCCGAGTAATAGTAGGTATCCAGCAATCTTATCGATCCATCGGAAACATAAAGTTCCAGCGAACCGGAAAAATTAAAGTTCGCATCCAATTTGACACCGACACTGGTAGTTACCTCAAACCGATAGTAATGCTGCGATACACCAACGATAGTGCCACTTATCGCGCCATCCATCTGTACAAGACCGGCTGTCTCGAAGCTGTCACCCGGCCCCACATGTTGCCCTACTCTACAGGAAGCACCGTTCTCCCAGCCCCATCCATCCCCGTCGGGGTCGGAATCTACACCGGTACACATTGGGGGTTCCGGACGATCAACAATCGTCACACGACACGACGCACCGTTCTCCCAACCCCAACCATCATTGTCAGGGTCGACAGCATTTGCTCCGCAGACCTCAACTGCCAGGGACACAGATGAAAAAGAACAGCACAACAACATTAACGGAAAAAACCACTTTACGACACGACTGCACATGGAAGGTGCTTCCTCTCGACTGACTTAGGATGCACGCTAACACACAGCTTTTTGAAATATAACCTCTGGAACTTGTCTAAATCCGCCAAACGAAATTGACCGTTAACCGAAGCGTTACCGTGGAATCGATGTTTCGTTTAACACTTGCCCGCGGCAGCATTTGAACGGCATACTGTTTAGCGTTACAGCAAACCGGAGGAAACCTTATGTGCCACGCATGTGTAATGGATAGTGTTAAAAACAAAATGCTCAACCGCCGCGGCTTTCTAAAAGCGACAGCGGCCCTGTCTACCGCAGCTGCCGCAACAACGGTTGCGACTTCGACACCTGCAATGGCTGCCGGTCACAGTCAGGTGGCCGATATGACACACACACTGGGTGAAGACTTCCCGTCCTATTTTGGCGTGCAGCATTTATTTATCGATCAGAAGTTTAACTACGCAGAGCATAAGTTTAATTTAAACGAGCTGCGCGTTAACGAACACACCGGTACACATATGGATGCACCGCTACACTTCTCTGCCGACGGTCAGTCAGTGGCAGAAGTACCGGTCGAAAATCTGGTAGTACCACTGGCGGTTATAGATATTAAACAGAAAGCCAGTGAAAATGCCGATGCTCAGGTCACCCCGGATGATCTAAAAGCATGGATCTCAAAGCACGGGCCGCTACTCGAAAACTGCTGTGTAGCAATGAACTCCGGTTGGGATAAACACGTAAAATCAGACAAATTCAGAAACGCCGACGAAGACAAAGTAATGCACTTTCCAGGCTTCCATGTTGAGGCTGCCAACATGCTAATGGAAGATGCCAGTGTTACCGGGATAGCCGTTGACACCCTGTCTCTCGATCATGGCCCGTCTGCAGATTTTGCCACTCACTACGCGTGGCTTCCAACCAACCGGTGGGGAATTGAATGTCTGGCCAATCTCGATGCGGTACCTGAGAACGGTGCAACACTGGTAGTCGGTGCACCCAAAATTGTCGGTGGTACCGGCGGCCCGAGCCGCATATTCACACTCATGTAACACACTGCTTCCACCGCATGGCAGGGACGCCTGCGGTGGCCACCGGCCTTTCGAATACTGACTAACACGGGGATAACAATGGCTGTTACCGCACTGGTGACCGACGAACAGGCTACCGGCAGGGTAGCGGAAATCTTTGCAGATATACGCAAAACCCGAGGCACCGATTTTATAAACAATTTCTGGCGCGCAATTGCTATAGATCCGGACCTACTCGAACGCACCTGGCTCGAGTTGAAAGCCGTGATGCTAACACCCGGAGAAATCGATCCACTCACCAAAGAAATGATTTATATAGGCGTGTCAGTCGCAAACGGCTGCAGTTACTGTGTTCATTCACACACGGCAGCAGCCACAGCCAAGGGAATGTCGGCCACCATGCATGGTGAGCTACTTTCAGTGATAGCACTGGCAGGTAAAACCAACCAGCTCGCAGAAAGCCTGCAGGTGCCGGTTGACGATGTGTTTATGAAGTAACGCTATACAAAGCCTATACATTATTAACAGCACTGCACTGTCACTGAACCACTTTCAACCACATGCTAATCTAACACCTTGCACCGCAGGCATGGACAACTTCTGTGGGAAATACCAAAACACTGCTGGCATGTATCGCGGTTAGTACCGTACTGGGCTCTATTCACGCCTTTTCGGTGCTAATTCCAGCCTGGGAATCAAGCCTAGGGCACAACCGTGGCAGCATCAGTTTTGTGTATTCACTGTCACTCGGGTTCCTGACACTGGCAGTGCTATTCGGTCATGTTATTTATCGCAGGTTTACACCGGCTCAAATATTCTGTCTGGTCGCCGTCGGCTGTGGTTGTGGGTTGCTGCTGGCGGGCCTCACTACTTCAATTACTACTGTGTATATCGGCTACGGTGTGTTGTTCGGCACTGCCAATGGTCTGGGCTATGGCTACGCACTGCAACTTGCAGGGCAGTTAACGCACAGCAGACACGCTGTCAGTATGAGCCTGGTCACAGCATTCTATGCCGTAGGTGCTGCCTGCGCAGCTCCGGCTTTTCAGGTTACGACCACAGCAAACAGCAATAAACTTACATTAGCTATTACCGCTGCAGTAATTGCTACGGTATGTCTGCTGGCCGCTTTCGTCACCGCGGTAAACAAAGCCACTTACCAGTCAGAACCAACAGATCAACCCCATGCACTGAACCTTTCGCAAAAACAATTGCGACTCATGTTGTGGCTGGCCTACGGTGCGGCGGTGACCGCGGGGTTAATGATCATTGGACATGCGTATCCAATACTAGTCGCCAAACACCCGACAGCTGACAATGCGGCCATCGCACCAATGCTGGTGGCTGTTGGCAATATTGTCGGCGGACTTAGCAGTGGCTATGTGGCACTTAGATTGACACAGCGATTCGTTATACTGGTATTTTCAATGCTGTCGCTATGCGGGTTATGCCTTACCGCAATGCCGGCCGGCACCTATACCACGATAACCCTGCTCGGTCTTTTTCTGACCGGCCTGAGCTACGGCGCCATTATTGCCATTTACCCGGTGGTTGTCGCAGATCGTTTTGGCAAACAGTCATCGGCCAGAATATATGGTCAGGTTTTTACTGCATGGGGACTGGCCGGTCTGACTGCACCAACAATCTCCGGGGTGTTGTTTGACTACAGTGCTTCTTATACCACTTCGCTTGTGCTTGCTATTGTACTAAGCATCATTTCCATAGCAGTGACGTTGCGCAGACTGTAAACAAACAACAACCGGTTTATGCCTTCTCCACCAGTGATTTAACATTAGCCACCACCACTTTACCCAGCGCGTTGGCTGGCAGGGCATCGACGAATACTACATCGTGTAATTGTTTAAATCGGGCAATACCACTACAGGCATCCCTGACCTGCTGCTGCGTCAATGTTGCATCACCCGCCACCACAGCCACCGGCACCTCTCCCCAGCGCTCATGGCTGCGACCAACCACAGAAACCTGGGTCACTCCATCAATTTCCCGTATCAGGCGCTCGAGCTCGGCAGGGTAGATGTTTTCACCACCGGAAATAATCACATGCTTTAAACGGTCGTCAAACCAGTAAAAACCCTGCTCATCACGGTGCGCGACATCGCCTGAGCCAAACCACCCGTCAGTGAAACTCGCTGCAGTGGCCTCCGGGTTGTCCCAGTAGCGGTTTAGCAGGTTGGCTCCCCTGACTTCAATTTCACCGGATTCTCCGACGGCTACTTCATTACCGCCGTCATCGACCAGCCGTATTTCATTCAGAATACCGGCACGACCTATGGTCCCTTCGATATCGGCATGTTCAATACGCTGATAGATTGCAACCGGTGACATTTCCGTTGCACCATACACCTGAATCAACGGAATACCTTTGGCGTGCACTGACTGTATCAGCGGCACGGGCACATCGGTAGAACCAATTGAAATAGCACGTACCGAAGATAAATCAGCACCCTGCCATTGCTCTGTACTGACAACTGCCTGCAATACAGTTGGCACTGAATTCATCAGTGTTATTTTGTCATTGACCAGTGAGTCGATAGCCTTAACTGCATCAAAGCGGCTCTGCGATACCAGGGTTGCGCCGTACAGCAATGCAGGTAGCGGTTGTATGTTTAGCCCGCCGACATGAAACAAAGGCAGCACATTCAGCACACGATCGTCCGGCGTCAGATCATACATGTGCTGGCTCATTTCAGCGCTGCATAACAATGCGCTCTGCTGCAACACCGCTCCTTTAGGGCGTCCGGTAGTACCCGAGGTATATACGATTAACAGGTCAGCATCGGTATCAGCCTGTGTGGTATGTATTGTTTCAGTTTGCGGCGGAAAGTGACGGTTTCCAATCGACTGCAAAATCGATTCATCAGCAACCAGTTGCCGCGCTGTTTCTGCAAACGCAGCATCATGCAGCAAGATTGAGGGCTCACAATCGTTAAACACAAACTGCAACTCGGCTACCGATAAACGCCAGTTCAGTGGCACCAGTATCAGTCCGCAGCGCGCGGCTGCAAACAAACTGACAAACCAGTCCGCGTTATTTTGAGCCAGTATCGCTACCCTGTCGCCGGTGGTCAGCCCGCGCGAGGCAAACCAGTTACAGCATTGATCAGTGAGCAATTTTAACTGACGATAGGTAACTACTCCGCCTTCACTTTCAATAGCAGCGCTGTCGGGCTGAAACTCGGCATGCCCGCTGAGCCTCTGGTACATACCGGCAAGCAGGGCGGTTACTGACCGGGCTACTGGCCGGGTCATTCGTCGGTCTCACCCGGTTCATACAATGCTGCCCTGCCAATCATGTCCATGCACAGTTCAGCAGTCCACGGCAACATGAGCGCGCCGCAGCGGCTGTCGCGATAGAGCCTTTCCAGATGCAGTGAACGCAACATCGCCTGCCCGCCACAGGTGCGAGTAGCGAGTTGTGCAATCTCATTAGCGTTTTCCATTACTGTGTACTGTGCCGTCCATGCACGAATGAGTGATTCCTTGTCAGGCGAGGTTTTAGCCTCGCTGATACTTTGATACCACAAAGACTTGGTTTGCTCCAGCATAATTCGCATTTGCGCAACCGCCAGTTGCTTGGTCGGATACATTCTGCGTTTTACCGGCGGGGTACCGGGCATTTCCCCGCGCAGGTAAGCGACGGTAAAATCGTAAGCTGCCTGCGCAATACCCATATAGCTTGGCGTAAGTGTCATAAACATGTGCGGCCATTCTTTAGCAGCACTGAAATACACGCCACGAGGCATTAACAAAGCGTCCTTTTCGACAAATACATTATCGAATATCAGTGTACGCGAAACGGTTCCCCGCATACCGAGTGGGTCCCACTGACCCTCAACACGAACACCCTCGGCATCCGCGGGTACTGCCACATACATTGTGTTGCGGCGCGAAGGCTTATCACCGGCGTCTTTCAATTCAGTGCACAACGCACCGTAGTAGTTGGCATGGCCGGACAATGAAGCAAATATCTTTTTACCGTAAATCAGCCAGCCGCCATCAGTGCGCGTGGCAGTGGTACCAAACGCCGCCTTACCGGCTGCTGCCGCACCACCTTCTGAAAACGGCTGCGCGTAAATTGCACCATCATTGATTATCCGCTGATAGTGCCGCTTTCTGCCGGCTTCAAGTTCTTCGCGTGTTGAGTCTTCCAGCGTTAGATCATCTGCAAGCGGACCTGTCCACAGGCACGAGCTGACATGCATGTTAAACGTGAGTGCAGTAGCACCACAGTAACGGCCAATTTCAGAGGCGACCAGCATGTAGGTTTTCAGATCGGCACCATGGCCACCCTGCGATTCCGGTATACAAATGCCAAGCAATCCGGCTTCGTGCAGGTCCTGGAAGTTTTCAGTCGGAAATGTGGCTTCACGATCATAACGGACAGCTCTTTCTGCAAAACGTGATTTACCGAGCTCACGTGCAAGTGTACTTAGCCGTACCTGCTGATCAGTTAACCGCCATTGATCAGGATCAAAAATCGGCGCATCGGCCACCATATCGTTCATTGGGAAAAATTCTTCTTAAGAAAGTTAGTAACAATCTGATTACACTGATCAGGTACTTCGGTATTTACCAAATGTCCTGCGCCCTCAATCACATGGTATTCAGCCTGTGGTATTTTTTGCGACATTTTTTGCATAGTAGGTGCCGGTGCGTTGCTGTCTTTTTCACCGGCGATTAAACACACCGGACAGTCAATCTCAGTCACAGCGTCACGGCGGTTAAACGTAACCAGACATCGAAGCACTTCTTTGTATACGTCTTCATTAAGCGCTGCCATCGCCTCGACAGCTCCCTGCATGGCAGAAGGACTTATGTTGTTGCCAACAATGGCAGGCATTGCCTGTTGTGCAAGCGTTGCCATTGACACACCCTGTTCGAGTGGCGCCAGCCGCGCCTTCAAAAATGCATCGCGAAAGCTGTTATCTTTACCGCCGAAAGCAGCCGTAGTTGCAATCAGTAACAGCGACTTCACCCGCATTGGGTAACGACAATAAAACTCCTGCGCAACCATGCCGCCAATAGACTGCCCTGCAACATGGGCCTGCTGCACATCAAGCGCATCGAGCAAACTCAACAGCGCATCGGCCAGCGCTTCAAAGGTCACCGGGCTGATCACATCAGAGTTGCGGTAGCCAGGCATGTTCCATGCGATAACGCGGTAGTGTTCGGCAAGCCCGCGCGACTGCATTTCAAAGCTGGTATCGTCACCACCAATGCCATGCATAAAAACGATGGTGTCGGCAGGCGATGATGGTCCGGCAATTGAAAACTCTATACCGGCCAGTTTGCGACGGCTAATCATGTGACCGGTGTACCCGGCACAACCACCTCTTCACCATCGAGTGCGATAGTGCAGCCCATTACCGGCAAATCAAAGTGCCCGCGGGTAAAGCGGCCGGCAAACTCGTTGGCACCGGTTGAGTACAGGAAGTTTCCTGCGACTGCTCTCAATTCAGTTCCGTTGGTTTCTGTACGATCATACATAGTCATGGCTTCATAGCGCGCTGCTTTATTCAGCCCCCAGCCGACATGGCTGGTGGCAAATGCCGCCGGATCATCGAAGGCCGCTAGATAGTCTTTCATTAATGCACAATCAGCCCCCTGCCCGTGCAGCGACTTAACGTAGTCGCCCTCGATGGTTAGCTTTACCGGTGACTCTATGTATCGCTTGAAGGTCAGATTTAGATCACCGGCAGCAAGTACCAGTTGGCCATTAACGGTGCCCGCAGCGGGGAAACTGACAACTAATCCTGCAGGCCAGTGCGCCAGCGTACCCGGCCGGTCGGTCCAGCCCCACACGCCGACAGTGCTTGCACCTTTAAGATCAACAGTAAGATCTGTACCCGCTTCAGACATCACTGTCATTTGAGCGGCAGATCGAATCTGTTTTACTGCCTGCTTAACCGACTGCTGCAGATTGCTGTCGGGCAGCATACGACTGAGAGTTTCCGGGTGCTCATTGGAAATATTCATAATGCGCGTGCCGGACTTTAGGATTTCGGCAGTCTCTACGGCGTGCATTAACCCCTCAACGGTCAGGTCAATCACCACATCAGCATTGCACAGTGCAGCCACCGCAGTACGCTGACCGGTCAGCGCCAGTGATGCACCGCTTGAACGCACCAGCGGACCTGCGGGAGTTGCAGGTGTGGGTAATGTCAACCTGAAGTGCTGACATTTCAATTGTGATAACGCAAGCTCGCTAAGCGTGATCAGCTCGGCACGGGACTGTTGTTCCGTGAGCACAACCACAGTCTCAGTTGCGGTAATTGCGCAGCGTTCAAACGTTTGTAGAAATGCATCAAGCCAGGCGGCTTCGAGTTTCATAGTGGAGTCCGTCTTGTAATACGACAAGCTTCACCCAGAGCCCACTGCAAATCAAATATTTTAGTGCCGGATGCGAGCGCAACAGCTATTCACCGGTGATCCGCCAGCCACCCGGCAATTCACCCTGTCCCCTTTCGACTTCCACGCCGTAAACATGGCGCAAATTTTCTGCGCTTAGCACTTCGTCGATATTGCCGTCAGCAACCAATTTTCCCTGCTGCATCAGATAGAGCCGATCACAATATCGAGCGGCCAGAGATAAATCGTGCAGTACCACCAGGCAACTACGATCACCGGTCGAAAAATTACGCAACACATTCATGGTCTGCAGCTGATGTTTCAGATCGAGTGCCGCCACCGGTTCGTCGGCCAGCAAAATTTTTGGCTCGGTAGCCAGCGCGCGCGCCAGCAACATGCGGGTGCGCTCGCCACCGGAAAGTGTGGTGGCGTCCTGATGTCGCAACGCCTCGCAATCAGTGGCAGCGATGGCGGCATCGATGGCGCGTATATCCTGCTCGCTAAGCTTCCGCCATGCACCCAGGTGCGGTCGCCGCCCCAGCGTCACAATCCGCTCAACGCTAAGCGGCCAGTTAACCGGACCGCTTTGCGCCACCCACGCAAGCGTTCGGCTGCGCTTTGCTACCGCAATACGATTTATATCGGTGCCATCAAGTGATACGGTGCCTTCATCGCAGGCACTAAGACCAGCCAGCGCATTCAACAATGTCGACTTGCCCGCACCGTTCGGACCGATCAATCCAACGAGCTCTCCAGCATTAAGAGCAAGGCTTACACTGTCGACCAGCTTTTTACCGCTGCGAACAATGCTGACTGAATCGGCAACCAGCACTACACGTACTCCCGACGACTTTGCACAATCAGACGCAGAAAAAACGGCGCACCCACAAGCGCGGTTAGTACACCAACTTTCAGCGGTGCTTCTGTCGGAATAATTCGTACGCCAATATCCGCAGCGAGTAACATCGCCGCACCACCCAGCGCTGAGACCGGCAACAACTTACCCGGCTGGTAGCCAACATAAGGTCGTAACAGGTGCGGAACCACCAGCCCGATAAACCCGATCATGCCAACCGTTGCAACAGCGGCACCAACGGCAAGACTAATAGCAATAAAAACCCGCCATCGCAGTCGATGTGGATTAACGCCCATGCTTTCTGCCGTGCGCTCGCCCAGCGTTAGTGTATCGAGCTGGCCGCCAACACCGACCAGCAGCATCCAGCCGGCCACAGTGGTCGGCAGCATTAACCAGAAGTCTTTCATGCTGCGGTCTGTGATATCACCTAACGTCCACAACACCAGCTCACGTACTGCAAACGGACTTGGTGCCAGGTTCAACAACAATGACATACCCGCTGTTGCCAGCGCGTTAACTGCTACGCCCGCAAGTATTAGTGTGGTAATCGAAGCGTCACGGCCAGCCATTAGATAAACCACAATAGTGGCGAGCATTGCGCCTGTCATGGCAGCCAGTGGCAGTATCCACGGCATACTGGCACTGACACCAAAATACAACACAAAAACTGCGAAAAATGCTGCACCGCTGGCCGATCCGACCAAACCGGGACTGGCCAGCGGGTTGCGCAACAGCCCCTGCATCGCAGCACCGCAAAGCCCGAGAGAGGCACCCGCCACCAGTGCAATTAGGGCTCTTGGAATACGGATTTGCGACAGAATAATAGCGTGGACTGATTCATCGCCTCGCAACCAGCTGCTAAACGCCGCAAACAATGGCAGTGGCTCACGGCCAATTGCCAGTGATGCCACAAACAACACACCAACAACAACACACAGCAATACCACCAGACCACGAGTCGACACTGCGGAGTTGTTTAACGTAGTGTTCACTGCGGTGTAGTCATCATGATGCGTTCTTCCTGCAACCGTTCCAGCACATCAACAGTCCACGGACCTGCACAGACCATCATGCGGCTGGGTATTGAAATGATATGCGGATCGAGACCTGCTTTAAGCAACGCCGGGTGCTGACTGGTCATTTGTGCACGCGAATACGTTCCCGGGCTGTACGGTGAATCGATCAATGCATCTGGCGCAATATTAATAATCTGTTCGAGTGACAGCTGTCCATAACTTTCAATACCGGCATCAGTTGCCGCATTGCGCCAGCCGGACAACTCCATTAACTGCCCGCGCAACGAACCGGCACCACTGGTATAACCATTCGGATCATAGGCCGCTGCCACCGGCCGCGGCTCGGTTACCGGCTTAAGATTTTGCAGCCGCTGTTTTAGATCAGCAATGATCGCCTGTCCGCGTGCCTGCTGACCGGTCCAGCCGGCAACCTGCTCTATGTTACTGAACAGAGTTTCAAAGTTTCCTGCAATTGGTAGTGTTTCAACCCGCAACCCCACCTCGGTTAGCAGCTTCACGGTATGCAGTGCCGTGTACTGACCGGCGATTACCACATCCGGTGCAAGCTTTAAAATTTTCTCAGAATAGCCTTTGTTTGCGGAGTATTGCCGAGCTTTTTCATAGAAGTATGACCCTGCAGAATCGTGGGACAGGTTAGTGAGTGTCAGTATCTGATCGTTATCGGCAAGCAGAAGTACCAGTTGGTCAGCGCATAAATTGATAGACGCGACCCTCGGCAGCGGTGCCGACCACACCGGCCACGCCAGTAACATCGGGACTGACAACAACAAGCAACGAATCAACAGGTACATAGGCATTTAACGACGGCGGTACCTTTGCGGTACCGCCGCTTAACCGTATTACTGAACGAAATTCAGACCGGCTGGCACCAGTGTGGTCTGCAGCGTCGCCCCGACCTGCGTGCCATCTGCAGGGTTTAGTACAACAATACGGGGATTGGCAGAATCACCAATACCGACCCACAGATTGCCATTCGGACCGGTAGCGAGAGTTCGAACATCAACACCGGTAATGCCACCAAACGCAGCGTCAGTGATGGCACCGGTGTTTGGATCAAACTTTACCACGCTTGAGCTGCCAAAAGACTGCTGTGCAACCAGAAACGCATTGGCTGAGTCAACGACTTCAACATCAATCATACGACCGGTTTCTTCGGTGTCATCTATAAGCAGGTTAGTGCTGTAGTCCTCGGTATCAACGGTGATGATGCCGCCGGTGAATGCCGGATCACGTGAACCGTCAAATGCACCAAAGTCACCCGCAGCCGCTACAAAAATAGAGTTTGTGGATTCATCGAGTGATACTTCAAGCGGGTTGAATGCAGGCAGTTCGATACCATTGAACCCGTCGTTTGTGCCGGTATCGATTTCAACGCCGTTAGCGGTATTGAATACAGCAACAGCGCCCGGGAGCGTCGGTGCGAAACCGTCGAGGCGCTGCATAAATACAAATAGCTTGTCACCCACCACTACCCCGCGGGTTGCTTCCGGCACACCATCGGCGTCATAGGCGCCAACATCAATTTCTCCGCTTTTAAACTGAGAAGCATCGGTAGCTGAAGGGTTAACCTGCCACACTTTCGAGCTGCCATAGCGAACCAGGTAACCCTTGTTGGCATCAACAAAAGCGAAATCGTGCGGGTTGCTGGATTCATCGACGTTTCCATCGTTAGTGGAAGATTCAAAGATAACCGAAGACGGATCATCAACCGAATAAGCAGCAATGCTGTCTGACTGAAAGCGTCTGATGACATAGTATCTTTCACCAAAAGCACGCACGATGGTATCGGACACACCCGGGTTTAAGCCAGTCTGACCGTCGAAAGGTTCAGCGGTATTATAAATTTCGACACCACCTGAACTAAAGTCACTGGCCAGTGCTGTCACAATCACACTTGAAGCCGCTGCGGTATCTGTACTGTCAGTGCCATCAGTACCGTCAGTACCGTCCGTGCCATTAGTACCGTCCGTGCCATCAGTACCGTCCGTGCCATCAGTACCGTCCGTGCCATCGGTACCCTCCGTGCCATCGGTACCGTCCGTGCCATCGGTACCGTCTGTACCGTCCATGCCGTCGGTGGTGTCATCCACAGACGCACCTCCACTACTACTGTTGCTGTCGCAGGCACTTAGTCCAAGCGTTGCTGCAAGCAGGGGAACCAGCCACCATTTTGAGTTGTTTAATACTGGAGCTTTCATTATGTAACCTCAGTCGGGTTGATAAGTGACACTAATAAAACCGGAACGCCCGGGCTTGGGGTAACCATTGAAGTCTTCGTAAACATGGTTACCAATATTGTTAACTTCGAAGTCGAGTCGCCACTCCTTAAAGTAGCGACTGACGTTAACACCGTGAAGTTTCTGATCAGCGGCCGGCAGCAGATTCGGGCTGTCGTAAAAGCGATCAGAATTTATTTTGTAGCTGTAGCCGAGCTTCCATTGCGGATTTTTCCAGCTGATATTTATCGCACCATCCACTGCGGCCTCACCCGGTAGTTGTTTTCCGGTAAAACCGCTAATATCAGACAGGTTTTCCGAGTCCTGTACGGTAAAATTGCCCGCCACTGACAAGCCGTTTTGAAAAGCGAAACTGCCGGTAAGCTCCAGACCGTTGCCACGGGCTGCGGAAATATTCTCCGACCTGCCAACGCCGCGCGCATCATAAACCCTTGAAATCAGATTTTTCTTAACGTGGTAAAACCAGACCATTTGCAGTGTAGTATCAATTTTGTAGCCCGGATCAGACAACCACTCAATGCCAAAATCAACATTGCGTGATTCTTCTGTTTCGAGAGATGGATTACCTTCAAAAAAACCCTGACTACCAAACAACTCAAAGAACGACGGTGTTCGCTGCTGCAGCGATGCATTGCCGAACACACTGACAATGCCGCCGAGCTTCTCACCGAGTGAGTGATTAAAACCCACCTGAGGAGTAATGGCATCGGAGTTATATTCGGTGCGATCGAACGACGCATTGGACGTGTCGTAATTGTCTTTCACAACAAAACCGAACAGACCTGCAGAGAACAGACTGCTGCCACCGTTGTAGTAGCGGTTGTGCTGCACATTTAAGTCAGCACGCAGTCGCGCGGCGCTGGTGCGGGCCGCATCACGCAATTGATTTGCGGTATCCATTGTTTCGTAGCGCGCCTTAACGTTAAAGGTTAGCGAGCGACCATCGGTGAGCCTTTCCCAGTAACCGGAACCACCAAACACACGGGTATCCGACAAAATGCGCTGATTGCCGAGCCCGACTGAACCTTCACTGTCGTCGTACAACTCGTCTTTTGCACTGTAGTGCACGCCCAACCGTGACGACCAGTGATTGTTCGCTGCTGAGCGAATGAAACTCGATCGCCACTGAACAGAGTCGGTATCGAGTGATGCCCGACCACTGGCGGTGTTACGCCAGTCGGCTATTTGTTGCAAGTGACTGTCTATCTGCACCGCCTGTTCAAGTCGTCCACCACCGGCGAGCGTAAAGCCACTCTTCAGGAAGCCGGAAGTACTGTGCGTTGCTGCGTTGTTGCGCTGCTGTTCTTCATCGTCCGCTGTGTTGAATACTGTGCCGTTGTCGTTAACAAATGAAAAGTCGTTGTCGCTTTGCCGATGCGAAAACGAAGCAACCAGTCTCTGTTCATTGAGCCAGTCCAGCGGGCCCGCATACGATGCAAGCACTCTCGCAGAGCCAAAAGAACCAAAGCCCGCTAAAAACCTTGCGGAAGGATTGGCGGTTGCACGGTTGGTTGTAATATTTACCGCACCGCCGATGGCACTGTTGCCAAGCTGCACGGGTACAGCACCGCGATAGACCTCAACACGGTCGGCCTGCATCAGCTCGATATGGCTCAGGTTTACACCGCCACCCGACGCTTCATTAAGCAGAATACCATCGAGGTAAACATTCACCTGCTCGGCCGTTGATCCGCGCAGCGACACCGTAGAAAAACTGCCGACACCGCCGCTTTGACGAAACTGCACACCACTACTTTCAGCGACGACCTCGGCCAGGGAACTTCCGGCCTGTTGCAACGCTTCTTTGTCGATAACCTCATGCACACCGGTAAACTCACCAGCCGGCACATCGCCAATTTCAAATGGTGTTGCAGTACTGGTTTGTACAGGTGCGACAATCTCGATCACACCGAGATCGGCTGCCACAGTCATACGTGCGCACAACAGGCAACAGCCCGATGCAATAGACAACTGTGCAAATTTATTGGTTAAACCTAACGGTTTCAAAGCAAAGCCCACTCGGCAGTGTTTTGCCGCGGGCGCTTATACAGAGAAGGGAATATCCACTACTCCGCCAGGCAACCTCGCATGGCAAGAACGTTAACAATGCCGGTGGATATCCTGACTTACGGGTCAACGCTTACATTCGGCCTTCCCGGCGCATTGCCAGTGGCTGGGGTGTAACCCCGTGAATGCTTGCTCTCCGTCTACAGTTGCGAGGGCAGTCTGGGCTTTTGCGCAGTGCTGATTGCCAACACCGGGCGGTACCCCGTTCCCCACAGCCGCCTGCATTGCAGAAGGCTGTCCTTACTGGACCGACAGTGGGCGGAGTGTGGACGAAATATCGGTGACTGGCAAGTTAAAAAGTGTCCGCTACACGGTGCCTGCATCACAGTTGCCGGCCAAATTTTACTGCCCCTGTTTACGGCACCAAAAAACTACAGATAAGACCTCACCGGTCGTGTCGGTATAACCGCATTGACTGCGCCGGTTTTGTTCCAGGACTACCGCGCTATACGTCCGCCAAGCTATGATGCGCGACCCGCACCAGTGAAGAGCATCATGTACAGCCAGGCTTTCGAACAACGTCTGCACACCGCAACCGGTGTGCTGGATAATAAGACCAAACCACCGGGTTCGCTCGGCTTACTCGAAGCGGTTGCCGCGCAACTCAGCGCCATCCAACACAGCGTTTCACCAACACCCGATCCGGTACGGGCAATTATCTTTGCCGGCGATCACGGCATTGTGCAGGAAGGTGTCAGCGCCTACCCGCAGGAAGTTACCCGCCAGATGCTACTGAACTTCGCCGCCGGTGGTGCCGCGATCAACGCGCTGTGCAATGCGCATAACATTGCACTTGAAGTAATAAACACGGGAGTAATTGGCGACCCTGTCGACGGCACTGTCACTGCAAAGATTGCGGACGGCACAGCCAATATGCTAAATGCACCGGCAATGTCAGCTGCACAACTTGATCAGGCATTAGACGCTGGAAAAGAAGCCGTGCAACGCGCACAGCATGATCGGGTAAAGCTACTGGCAGTTGGTGAAATGGGGATAGGCAACACCACGTCTGCAGCGGCAATCGTTGCAGCGTTATGTAACGCCGACGGCAATACCACTGCCGGTCGTGGTACAGGGCTGAACGATCAGGCACTGGCAAACAAAGCACAAATCGTTAACAAAATACTGTCAACGCACCGGACTACTGATGCCACCGAAGTACTGCGATGCATGGGCGGCTTTGAAATTGCCGCACTGACCGGCGCCATGCTTCAGGCAGCAGAGACTGACATTGCGGTGATTGTCGACGGATACATTACAACTGCAGCAGCTCTTTGTGCCGTGACCATTAACCCAAAGGTACGAGAGCACCTTATATTCGCTCATCAATCAGCAGAGCCCGGCCACCAACTGGCGCTGGCACAGCTCAATGCCACTCCACTGCTGCAATTCAATATGCGCCTCGGCGAGGGCTCGGGGGCCGCTCTTGCGGTACCACTACTCAGGAGCGCGTGTGCCATCATTAACGATATGGCCACCTTTGAAGATGCAGGGGTCAGTGACAAAAACGAATAAAAGGAAAACGCTCAATGCAAAGCGCACTGGCGAAGAGCATTAACCGGTACTTTGTCGCGCAGATGTTTCTAACCAGACTGCCTGCACCAAAATCACTGCGCTGGTCTGAAACAGAACTGGCTGCCAGCACGGTTTACTTTCCGGTTGTCGGTATAGTCGTTGGTGCAATAGCAGCCATGGCGTGGTACGCGGGCATGATGCTGTGGTCTGAAAATATTGCCGCCCTGCTTGCAGTCGGTATTAGCATACTCACCACAGGTGCGTTTCACGAAGACGGACTGGCGGACTCGGCAGACGGGCTCGGGGGTGCTTTTGAAGTAAACAGAAAACTTCAAATCATGCGCGACAGTCGTATTGGCACTTATGGCAGCGTATTACTGATTATAGTAATAATGGCCAAAGTCTTTGCCATCAGCGCAATCGCACCGACCAACGTAGCAGGTGCATTGATTGCAGCACATGTCATTGCACGCTGGACGTCCCTGCCGCTCATTTACAACAATGTTTATGTCAGGGAAGAAGGTACCGGAAAACCCTTTGCGGCCACAGTCACCAACAAACAACTCTACACTGCCACAGCAGTAACAGCACTGATCACTATCGCCGCGACTGGCATGCATGCGCTAATCATAATTCTACTGGTGCCTGCCTTTGTCTGGCTGGCACAGCGGTATTTACGTCACAAACTGGGCGGTGTTACCGGCGACGTGCTTGGGGCAGTGAACTCACTGAGTGAATTAC
>CAYZVB010000021.1:0-29010 GCA_964481315.1 uncultured Granulosicoccaceae bacterium | reverse complement strand
AGATAACAAAAACATCGGCAATTGGTGAGTTGGTAATCCAGTTTTTCGCGCCCGAAATCAGGTAGCCACCATCGACTTTTTTAGCGTGTGTGATCATCGATGACGGGTCGGAGCCGTGGTCAGGTTCGGTCAGGCCGAAGCAGCCGGCGTATTCACCGCTGGCCAGTTTGGGCAGGTAGCGCTGGTGTTGTTCTTCAGTGCCGTAAGCGAAAATCGGATGCATTACCAGCGATGACTGAACGCTCATGGCCGAGCGGTAGCCGGAGTCAACTCGCTCGACTTCCCGTGCAATCAGTCCATAGGAGGTGTAGTTTGCGTCGATACCGCCTACAGATTCGGGCAGGGTCGCGCCCAGCAGGCCAAGCTCGCCCATTTCATTAAGAATTTCGCGATCGAATTTCTCGTGCCGGTTTGCCTCGATAATTCGCGGCATCAGTTTGTCCTGACAGTAGGCGTGTGCCGTGTCGCGAATCATGCGCTCGTCTTCTTCGAGCTGGTTTTCAATAAGAAACGGGTCTTCCCAGTTCAGGCGCGCCGGTTTTGCGCGCGCAACCTCGGGGGTGTTGCCGTGTGCACTGCTTTCGTGGGCAAGGGCCATGTAGTTTCTCCGTTGGGAGTCTCGGAATAAAAAAGGGCAGACAGCTATAGTAGCGGCAATTCCGGTCTGCACGCCACCATTACACGGTGCAAAAAACCTGTGTTGCACGGTTGCTGCGACTAGAATTAGCTGATGAATACGGTGTATCGGCAACCCCTGCAACGTGACCCTGCAAAAGAGTGGATATTTCTGGATCATCGATGATCAACATGCAATCTGTCAGCAAGACTTACACAACGGGTCGCAATCGGGTCGAGGCGCTGAAGTCGGTCAATTTCTCTGTCGATACCGGCGACTATGTGGCGATACAGGGTTCTTCGGGCTCAGGTAAGTCAACGCTATTGAATGTGCTGGGCATACTCGACAGCTTCGACAGCGGCACCTACCAGCTCGACGGCACGCCAATGGTTAACCTGACACCGACGCAGGCGGCGCACTACCGCAATCGGTTTATTGGCTTTGTCTTTCAGTCGTTTAACCTTATTCAACACAAAACTGCACTGGAAAACGTGGCATTGCCTCTGTACTACCGTGGTGTGAAAAGAAAGCAACGCCACATTGCCGCACTTGAATACCTGGACCGCATGGGCATGAAAGACCGTGCCGATCATTTGCCAAAGGAATTGTCCGGCGGGCAGTCGCAGCGCGTTGCCATTGCGCGAGCCATGGTGACTGAGCCGGTACTGTTGCTGGCCGATGAACCTACCGGTGCGCTCGACAGTCAAAACACCGATCAGATACTGCATTTGTTCAACTCAATGAATAGCGACGGCATGACCGTTGTGGTGGTTACTCACGAAGACGAAGTTGCCGCCAGTGCCGGGCGCGTGGTGCAGCTTCATGATGGTGAAATTGTCAGAGACTATCGCAATGCTGCCGTCTGAAACCCTGCAGGAAGTCACGCAAAGTCTGCGTACCCATAAAGCACGCACCGCACTTGCAGTGCTAACGGTTGCGTGGGGCGTTTTTATGCTGGTGCTGCTGCTTGGTGCCGGTCGGGGGTTGCAAAACGGTGTTGAGCTTGAGTTTAAAGACGATGCTGTCAACAGTATTCGCGTGTATCAGGGAACAACCACTCAACCGTACAATGGCCATCCGCGTGGTCGTCGAATCCGTTTTGATAACAGTGCCTACGAGTTGCTGCGTACCAATGTTGATGTGCTTGATAAAAGCTCCGGTCGTTATTTCCCCGGTGGTGACCTTGTTGCAAGCTTTGGTAAGCAGCAGGGGTCGTTCGGGTTGCGCGGGGTTCATCCGGAACATCTTTATCTTGAAAAAACGCGCATTACTTTGGGCAGGTTTATCAATCAGCACGACATCACCAACAAACGCAAGGTATGTGTGATCGGTGCGGTGGTTGCCAGTCGTTTGTTCGGCAGTATACCGCCGGTAGGCGAAAGCCTGTTGCTGGGTGATATTGTTTATCAGGTAGTGGGGGTGTTTACCGATGCCGGCGGCCGTTCTGAAGAAGAGCTTATTTATCTGCCTATTAGCACGGGGCAGTTGCTTTATGGCGGAGGGGACCGCATTCACCAAATTCACTATACCGTCGGTGAGGCCAGTTACAGCCAGAGCGAACAGAGCGTGCAGCAAACGCGTAAGCTGCTGGCTGACTTATACCGGTTTGCACCACAGGATGAGCGCGCGGTTCGAATTTATAACAACCTTGATGAATACAAAAAAATTACTGATCTGTTCTTTTGGGTCAGGGTGTTTGTGGCAATGGTAGGGCTTGGTACCATTGTCACAGGTATACTTGCGGTCAGTAATATTATGATGATCTCGGTGGCGGAAAGGCGCACCGAAATTGGTATTCGTAAAGCCATTGGTGCGACACCTGCTTCAATAACGCGGCTGATCGTTTTTGAATCATTGATCATCACCGCCGTTGCTGGCTACATCGGGCTGATCGCAAGCATTGGATTGCTCGAACTGCTAAAGGCTGTTATTCCCGAAAACGAATATCTCTACCAGCCAGACGTTAACACGGCACTGGTAGCGGCTGTAACACTGATAATTGTAGTTGCGGGAACGTTGTCCGGTTATCTGCCCGCGCGGCGTGCGGCGGCTATTGCTCCGGTCGAGGCATTAAACGGATGATTATCGACCGCGATCAATGGTCCGAAATTATACAGCTGTTGCGGCGCAACCGGGTACGCACGCTGCTCACTGCATCCGGCATATTCTGGGGTACGTTTGTACTTATTGTGATGCTTGGGTTTGGTAACGGTATTCAGGACGGCGTAGTAAAACGCATGTCAGACTACGCGACCAACTCACTGTATGTGTGGGGCAACAGAACTTCAGAAGCCTACCAGGGTTTGTCTCCCGGGCGTCGCATAGTACTCAACAACTCGGATACTGCGGCTTTGACTGCACAGGTTGCAGAAATTGCGCACCTCGCACCGCGAGCCAGGCTCGCACGGTACCGGGGGCGCAACGACATTACCCATGCTGCAAAGGTTACCGATGCTGAGGTTACCGGTGATTTACCTGCGTATCAGTACATTCTGCCAATGGCCATTGAAGAGGGGCGGTTTTTAAACCCGTTCGATATTACCGAAAAACGTAAAGTGGCTGTCATTGGAGAGCGCATTCGCAATGACCTTTTTGGTCACGACGGTAACCCCCTGGGTCGAGACATACAGATCAGAGGAGTGAGCTTTACCGTTATTGGCGTATTCAAGCCGCAGCGTTATGGCAACAGTCGCGAGCGTATGGAAAGTATGGTGTTTCTGCCGCTCAGTACTTTTCAGCAGGTATTTAATCGCGGACAGGATATTTCTTTCTATGCAGCAGTACCGGTGGCCGGTACCAGTAGTGAAGCATTGCGCGACAAAATGTTTAGTGTATTAAAAGCCCGCCATCGAATTGCACCGGATGACGACAGAGCACTGGGTGACTGGAATTCGGAACTTGAATTTCTGCGTATAACCAATCTCTTTGCCGGTATACGCGCGTTTATCTGGACCGTTGGTATTGCAACGCTACTGGCCGGTGTGCTTGGGGTAAGCAACATAATGCTTATCGCCATACGGGAGCGCCGTCGCGAGTTTGGTATTCGCAAGTCTGTTGGTGCAACGCCGTCATCAGTCATTCGCATGGTGCTGTTCGAAACTGCCACACTGGTGGGTGTTGCAGGTACCGTCGGTTTGTTGTTTGGTTTAATGGCGCTTGCGATTATCGATTTCTTTACCCAACACCTTACGCAAAATGCCGATGTCGATGTATTGTTCGGTGCGCCGCGAATAGACCTGCACGTGGTAGTTGCAGCTTTTGTAGCGCTGTTGCTGGCTGCTCTGCTTGCCACACTGCTGCCAGCCAGTCACGCCATGAAGATCGACCCGATAGATGCACTAAGGGCGGAATAACTATGAATCAACAGCAGTGGAAAGAACGCCTGCAGAAAAATGGAATCGCATAGATGATTAAAAAAATAATAAAACTGCTGTTGTTTGTGCTGCTGCTTGCCGGCATTGCTGCCAGCGGCTGGTTTCTAATCAAGCGCAATGAGCCGGTACCGGAACAGGTGATTACCGAAACCGCCACGCGTGACGACATCGTTCTGAAAGCGCTTGCGACCGGAGCTATTCAGCCGCGAAAAGAAATCACTATTAAATCGCGTGTGTCCGGTGTGGTTGAAAAGCTTCACGTCAGTGCCGGTGAGCTTGTGCAGGCGGGTGAGTTGCTGGCGAAAATTACGGTGGTGCCTGATGCAGTAACGCTTAATTCGGCACAGGCGCGCTATGAAACTGCAAAGATCAGCGCCAACAATGCGCGTCTTGAGCTTAATCGTCGTCAGAAGTTATTTAAACAGAACCTTATTTCCAAAGACGAATTCGACAAGTACACGTTTGACTTTGATATCAAACGTGAGGAAGAGGCCGGTGCCAGAAGTAATCTTGAACTGATTCGCGACGGCAGCAACGGCCAGGGCGGCGGTGTATCGAATGAAATCCGCTCCACGGTCGATGGAACCGTTCTGGATGTGCCGGTGAAAGAAGGTGAGTCGGTTACCGAAACCAACAACTTCAACGATGGCACCACCATCGCATCCATCGCTGATATGACCGACATGCTGTTCACCGGTGTCGTCGACGAATCAGAAGTGGGTCGAATCAGTGAAGGCATGGCAGTGAATCTGACCATCGGTGCAATAGAGAACCGGGTGTTTCCAGGCGCACTGGAATTTATCTCCCCAAAAGGTACGCAAACCGATGGCACGGTGAAGTTTGAAATTCGCGTAGCACTGGGGTCGGCCGGTAACGAGACAATCCGTGCTGGTTACAGTGCCAACGCTGAGATTGTGCTCGACCGTCGCGACGATGCTGTTGTTCTGAATGAGCGTGCGCTGTTATTCGACGGCGATAATGTCTTTGTGTTGCTGCAAAACGGCGAAAACCAGTTCACCCGTACCCAGGTGACGACCGGTTTGTCAGACGGCATAAATATCGAGATTCTCGATGGTCTTGGCGAAGGCGCGACGGTAAAAGTGCCCTGATAAATCGGCGGCTTGCTAAAAGGCGAAGCATACCTCGGCAGTGATTTGCAATCGTATGCAAACTATGGTTTCCTGTCGTCCGATAGTCGGTTGGCGGCTGTATTCCAGCGCTTGCTGTCTTCATGGAAAACCGCTTCATGTTTTCCATTGCACCGCAGGTTTCACTGATTTCAAAGCCTGTGTTCAACAGCTGTTGAATACACAGGGTCATTAACTGGAGAGACATAAAGCTATGTTCAAAAAAGTGTTGATTGCTACTGCGATCTCGCTCGCGGGTACCACGGTACATGCGGCGTGCGGTATCGAAAAAGGCAACGTGAATATCCTTGGTAACGAATTCCCTGCAATCCAGACTATCGGCGCCGGCGCCGAGGCCTGTGCAGGTGATGGCGTTTCCGTCAAAACCAACCTGACTAAAGAGCACAAAAACATTCAGGTGCCCAGTCTGACCAGCAACCCTGCCGAGTACACGGTGGCGATTGTTGCGAACTCTTCCATTGTTCCACTCATGAACGACGATCTGATTCGCCCGCTGGACGATCTGATCGCAAAGCATGGCGGTAACTTCAACGATAACCAGAAAATCACCATTGGCGGCAAAGTCATGGCGATTGGTTTCATGGCCAACGCACAGCACATTGTGTATCGCAAAGACATGCTTGAAGAAGCGGGCGTCGAGGCACCGAACACCTATGAGGAAGTGCTCGAAGTTGCCAAAGCGGTTAAAGATAAAGGTCTGGTTAAGTACCCGTTTGGTGCTGCTTACGCGGCGGGTTGGGGTCTGGCGCAGGAATTCAACAACATGTTCATCGGACATGGTGGTGAGTTTTTCAAAGATGGTGCAATGCCTAACGTGAATAACGAAACCGGTATCGCAACACTTGAAATGATGAAGTCACTGACCGACTACATGAACCCTGATTTCCTGACGCTCAACAACAACGAAATTAATGCTGAGTGGAAGGCAGGCAATGTTGCCATTATGCAAATGTGGGGTTCGCGTGCAGGTCCACTGCTGGCCGGTGAAGACACTGCGCCAGGTGTTGCTGAAAACACTGTACTGTCACACCCGGTAACTGTCGGTGGTGGTTCAATGCCTGCTACCACACTGTGGTGGGACGGTTTCACCATCGCCAAAAACATCTCTGATGAAGACGCAGAAGCCTCTTACGTTGCGATGGTTAACGCGATTGACCCCAGCATCATGAACGAAGAAGTTGCCACGCAGGCAGTCTGGATGATCGACGGGTATGAGCCTACACCTGCTTCTGCCGGTGTGTTTGCGACCATTGAAGCGGGTGCCACGCCTTACCCAATGATCCCTTACGCGTCTCTGCTGCACACTGCACTGGGTGCTGAGTTACCGGACTATTTCTCCGGTAAAGAATCTGCAGAGCAAACGCTGGCTGACGTTGAAGCCGCGTATATCACTGCAGCAAAAGAAAAAGGGTTTATCTCAGAATAAACGCTACCCGGGAGAGGCACCTTGCCTCTCCCTTTTTTCCGCATACCTATGGCATGCGGGCTTCAACGCTCTCACTTTTCCCACGCCTAATCGATTCAGGATAGTGCAGTGAAACACCGAACTTTTTTCTGGTTTTTTCTGCCAACAGCACTTGCAATGCTGTTGTTTATATTTCTTCCTATCGTCTCTGTTATTACCCAGTCACTTTTTATCGACCACGAACAGGTTGTTGTCGAGGTTGAGAATTGCAATTTCTTTGGCTGCAAAACCGTGTCGATGGTGGATACCGAAGCCACAGAACAACTGCGTGCCGAGCAACCGCTGGGTCGGTTTGTCGGGTTGGGTAACTACATCAATCGAAGCCATCTGGCTTTTACTGAAGTAGCCGAGGCCTGGAATAACGCTGAAAGTATTGGCGAGTTTTTTAAGAACATTTTTAATCTTCCGCTGTACCGCGCACTCATTTTTACATTGGTGTTTACTTTTACGGTTACACCATTGCTGATCATTCTGGGGTTTTGCATTGCGATTGGCGTCAACAGTCTGAACCAGAAAATCAAAGGCTTTGTGATTTTTTTCTCGCTGTTACCGATGATTGTCACACCCCTGGTCGGGTCATTAATACTGTTTTGGATGATCGACTCGCGCGGCATTATCGGCCACACACTGCAGCTGTTATTCGAAGACCCTGACTTATCGCTGAAAGCCTCTGCCACACTAACCTGGATAACACTGATTGTTTATGGCGTATGGCACTCAGCGCCTTTTGCATTTGTAGTGTTTTACGCCGGGCTGCAAACCGTGCCGCAAGACACATTAGAGTCGGCCATGATTGACGGCGCCAGTCGCTGGGAGCGAATTCGTTATGTCGTCATACCGCACCTGGCACCACTGGTAACCTTTGTTGCGTTAATTCAGTTAATGGACAACTTCCGGGTGTTCGAGCCGATTGTCGGGTTTAATGCCAGCGCTCACGCAACGTCATTGTCGTCAATGATCTACAGCGACCTGGACGGGGAATCACGATTGTTGTCTTCCGCGGCAACCTCCTCGGTACTCACCATTATTGGTGTTGTAATTTTATTGTTTCCGGTATTAATCCGGACCTGGCGCGACTGGGACAGGAAGTACTGACATGAGCTCAACTTTCGTCGAACATAAAAGCGTTCCGGTCAGGGTATTTTCGTACCTGTTTATTCTGGTCTGGCTGATTATTGCTGCGTTTCCGTTTATCTGGACGTTCTGGGGTTCGTTTAAGGTCGAACTCGATTTCTTCTCCAAAGAAAACTGGACCAACGCTATTACCGGTGTGCGAACCATTGGTGATACCGGTAGTGCCTTCACCGGTGACGGTTACCACGGTGCATGGGTAAAAGAAGAATTCTGGAAGTCGGTGCTTAATACCGCAATGGTGTGTTTCTTTGTGGTGTGCACGTCACTTACCATCGGCACGCTGGGTGCGTATGCGTTGTCGCGTTCCGGTTTCCGCTATGCATTCTGGTTACTAATACTGGCGCTGGTATTTCGGGCCATGCCTCCCATCACTCTGGTTGCAGGTTACATGCTGCCGTTCTTTGAATGGGGTTTATGGGGGCATCTATGGACCACCATTATTGTACTGGTGGCGATAAACCAGCCCTTTACACTCTGGATGCTGCATTCGTTTTTCAAAAAGATCCCTAAAGACCTCGACGAAAGTGCCATGGTAGATGGCTGCACTTCGTTTCAGGCTTTCAGGTATGTGATTCTTCCGGTGATGTGGCCGGGCGTTATCACTACCGGGTTGTTTTCGTTCTTGCTCGCCTACAACGACTTTGCAGTTACGGCGATGCTGCTATCAAAAGAAAACCAGACCATGGTGCCGAAAATTGCAGGCTTTCTCGGTACCACGCAAACAGAAGGCAACGTGATGTTTGCCGTTGCTGCAGTGGTGTCGGCAACTGCGCCTTTATTTGTAATGGTAATGTTTTTCCAACGACAGATTGTCAGCGGCCTGACCGCCGGCGCTGTGAAAGGTTAATAGATCAATGGCAGGAATCAGCTTACGCAAGGTAAGTAAACGCTGGGGCTCGTTTATCGGGGTTCATGAGTTTGATCTCGAAATCGCCGATAAAGAATTTCTTGTATTACTCGGTCCGTCCGGTTGTGGCAAAACCACCACCATGAGGATGATTGCCGGGCTTGAACAAGTCACATCGGGTGAAATCTGGATTGGTGATCGGAAGGTTAACAAGCTTGAACCCAAAGATCGTGACGTGGCGATGGTGTTTCAAAGTTACGGGCTGTACCCCAACATGACTGTCTGGGAGAACATCCGGTTTCCGCTTAAGGTACGCAAAGTCGACCCTGCCACACATGAACAGCGTGTGCAGCACGCAGTCGATATGGTTGAGCTTAACGAGTTCACCCATCGCCGGCCGGCAGAACTGTCCGGTGGTCAGCGGCAACGCGTAGCACTGGCGCGCGCGATTGTGCGTGAGCCAACGGTATTTCTGATGGACGAACCACTGTCAAACCTCGATGCCAAGTTGCGCGTTTCTACCAGAGCACAAATAAAGAACCTGCAGGACAGGCTGGCAACGACCACTATTTACGTAACACACGATCAGATCGAGGCAATGACACTTGCCGACAGAGTAGTGGTCATGAACACCGGCGTCGTGCAACAGGTTGGTACACCGGTAGATATCTACGACCGGCCCGCGAATACCTTTGTGGCCGGGTTTATCGGGTCGCCGGCTATGAATCTTATTGATGGCCACATAGAAGATGGTGTATTCCGCACCGAGCACGTCAGTATTGGCGGGTTTCATCACGTGGCCGGTCCGGTGACGCTCGGGTTTCGGGCAGAAGATGCGGTCATTGTTGAAGCAGACACGCATACCGCACCAAATCTTAGCGCACCCGTTTACTCAATGGAGCTGCTGGGTGAGGCATCGATGGTCACAATGAAACTGGGTGAAGCGCTTGTATCGATTAAAGCCGGCAAAGAATATCGCGCTCAGATCGGTCAGGGCGTGCACGCACAAATAGACGCATCGATGTGTCACCTGTTTGATCAGCAAAGCGGTCAGCGCCTTGGCGACATCACTTAGAACCTATTCGTATTACCTGCGACTGGTGCAGTTATTTACCGGTGCCGACGGGTACAGTTGGAGATTGTTATGATTCGACATTTAAAAACGGCATTAACTGCAGAGCAGCGTGCTGAAACCGATTCGAAAGTTCGCGAAACTGTCGAAGGCATATTGGGTGAAATAGAAAAAGAGGGCGATGCTGCGGTTCGTCGCTTATCTGATAAGTTTGACAACTACACGCCGGAAAACTTTCGACTGACCGACAGCGAAATCGAAGCGGCAATGAGCAAAGTATCGAAGCGCGAAATGCAGGATATCGAGTTTGCACAAACGCAAATTCGCAAGTTCGCAGAAGTGCAGCGCGCATCAATGACCGATGTTGAAATAGAAACCATGCCTGGTGTTTTGCTCGGTCATAAAAACATTCCGGTTCAGTCCGTCGGTTGTTATGTTCCCGGTGGCAAATTTCCAATGGTGGCATCCGCTCATATGTCGGTACTGACAGCATCGGTTGCCGGTGTGCCGCGCATTGTTGCCGCAGCACCACCGCAAAACGGTGAGCCGCATCCGGCTATTGTTGCTGCCATGAAGCTTGGCGGTGCACACGAAATATATGTGCTTGGCGGCATACAGGCGGTCGGCGCAATGGCGCTGGGTACCGAAACGATTGATCCCTGCCATATGATTGTCGGGCCGGGTAACGCCTACGTGGCAGAAGCCAAGCGTCAGTTATTTGGTCGGGTAGGTATTGACCTTTTTGCAGGTCCCACCGAAACCATGGTGATTGCCGACGACACCGTCGATGCAGAGTTGTGCGCCACCGATTTACTGGGTCAGGCCGAGCATGGTTACAACTCACCGGCGGTGCTGTTAACCAACTCCGAAACGCTTGCCAAAGAAACCATGGCCGAAATTGATCGTTTGTTGAAAATTCTGCCGACTGCCGAAACCGCGAGTATCAGCTGGCGCGACTACGGCGAAGTGATTGTTTGCGATACCTACGACGAAATGCTGCAGGTGGCAGACGATATTGCTTCGGAACATGTGCAGGTAATGACTGATCGTGATGACTGGTTTTTAGAAAACATGACCTGTTACGGGGCGTTGTTCCTTGGCGCGCGAACCAATGTCGCCAACGGCGATAAAGTCATTGGCACCAACCATACTCTGCCCACCAAAAAAGCCGGCCGCTATACCGGCGGGCTTTGGGTTGGCAAATTCCTCAAAACCCACAGCTACCAAAAAATACTCAATGACGAAGCCGCTGCACTGATGGGTGAGTACGGGTCACGTCTGTGCATGCTTGAAGGGTTTGTCGGTCATGCAGAGCAGTGCAATGTTCGAGTACGTCGCTATGGTGGCCGCAACGTTGAATATGGCACTGCTGTAGAACCATCCGCTTAACGGGAACAGCTATGGATCTTCCGAAAACACCATCGTTAAGGCTCGACAAGAAAAGAGCACTGGTCACCGGTGCTTCAAGCGGCATTGGGTTCGGGTGCGCAGTGGCAATGGCTGAAGCCGGTGCACATGTGGTAATGGCTGCACGCACTGAAAAAACACTGCATGAAGCCGTCAGCGCTGTCACCGAAGCCGGCTATTCAGCCGAATCGCTGCTAATGGATATAAGCGATACCACAGCAATGACTAACGCCTTCAAGTCGCAGCCTGCGTTTGATGTGTTAATTAACTCCGCCGGCACGGCAGCGCATGCACCGGCACTTGAAACATCAGTAGACGACTATCAACTGGTGATGGACACCAACGTTCGCGGTGCCTACTTTGCATCGGTGGGGGCCGCACATGGCATGGTGAAGCAGGGCACAGGCGGATCGATTATTCATATTTCATCGCAGATGGGGCATGTCGGTGGTATTGACCGCACGGTGTATTGTGCGTCGAAGCATGCGCTTGAAGGCATGATCAAAGCCATGGCCATCGAGTGGGGGCCGCATAACATCCGTGTAAACTCGGTATGCCCTACATTTATAAAAACGCCGCTGACAGAAGTGACCTTCAGCAACCCGGAACGACTGGCGTGGATCAAGTCGAAAATCAAACTCGACCGCATCGGTGAAGTAGAAGATATTATGGGCGCTGTGTTGTATCTGGCGACTGATGCTTCGGCACTGGTGACAGGTACTTCTCTTAAAATTGACGGTGGATGGACAGCAGGATGAGCGGTAACAGCAAGCTGAGCGGGTTTGACCCGAAGTGGGAAGACTTCCCTGACTACATAATCGGTATTACCCGCGAGATCTGGGAAAACCGCGGCATTGGCACGCTCAATCATTATTACTCCACAGATATACCTGTGCGTACCCCAATGGGTATACAGCGAGGCAACCAGGAAGTGATTGCTTCGACTATGGCAACGGTTAACGAGTTTCCGGATCGTGAATTATTCGGTGAAGATGTTATCTGGTCCGGCTCACCGGAAACGCAGTTGCTTTCGTCTCACCGCATTCTAACCACCGGTACCCACAGTCGTGACGGTATGTTTGGCAAGGCATCGGGAAAGCGATTTCAGATACGCGTTATTGCTGACTGTGCCGCCAAAGACAACACCATCTTCGATGAATGGCTGGTGCGCGACTACGGTGCATTAGTGCGGCAGTTTGGGATGAAGCCAAAGTCGTTTGCCAAAAAGCTGATCAAACTGGAAGGTGGTGCAGATCAGTGTGCCAAACCGTTCACTCCGGCAAATGATATCTCTGGTGATTATACCGGCACCGGCAACGATAACCCGTGGGGGGCACGCTACGCAGATATTCTTAACCGAATAATGGACAAAGAGTTTGCACTAATACCTGTCGAATACGATCGTGCTGTGCAAACCGGTTATGCCGGTGGTGTCTCCGGTATTTCGCACGGGTCGGTAGACGAGTTCTGGCTGGGGCTGCGATCGTCGTTTCCCAATGCCACGTTTAAAATTCATCATCAGATTGGTATGGATGCTTCCATGATGCCGCCACGCGCCGCAATACGCTGGTCGCTCGACGGGCTCCATGAAGGCTGGGGCACATTCGGCAAGCCGACGGGTGCACATGTCCATGTCATGGGAATGTGCCACGCTGAATTCGGACCGTTCGGTGAGAAAGGCGTTTCCATCCGTCGTGAATATGCACTATATGATGAGATAGCCATTTGGAAACAGATTCTCATGCAGGAAAAGCAGTCGTGACACCCGAACAGATGAGGCAGCGCATTGTCAGGTACGGTGAACTTAAACCGTGCAAGACAGCGTTTATCGACGCACATACCCCGGGTTCAGATCAAAAAGAAAACTTCACCATCATTGGTGCGGGAGTATCTGAAAGCCCGGATCAACACGTGCACATTAACGATGCACCGGGGTTTAACATCGGTGCTGCCGGTCAGCCGCCGCGGGTTCGCAATTCACTGCATACCCACACCACTGCCGAAGTCTTTTTTGTATTGAAGGGGCGCTGGCGTTTTTTCTGGGGGCGCTATGGCGACGCCGGTGAAGTCACTCTCGAAGAAGGTGATCTAATCAATATCCCTACCGGTATGTTCCGCGGTTTCGAAAATATCGGCACTGACTATGGAATGATCATGGCGGTACTTGGCGGTAACGACGCCGGTGGCGGTGTCGACTGGGCACCGCAGGTAATACAGGAAGCTGCTGATCATGGATTGGTGCTTGGTGAGAACGGCACGCTGTACGATACAAAAAAAGGCCAGCAACTTCCCGACGGTGTTGCTCCTATGCCGCTTATGCCCGAAGCTCAGGCCAGCGCCTTTATCGAACCCAAAAGTGCCGAAGTTGCCAGCCGCTTTGTCGCTCGTTACTGGGATATGGTGGCGGCCGCAGACAAACAGCCTGGCATGGTGCTGGGTGAAAACGGAATGCTGAAAGACAAGCCCGGGTTTACCGTCGAAATGCTGACCGATAAATCTTCAACCGATGAAACAATCGACAGTCAGCGTCACGATATACTCATGGCTATGCACGGTCACTGGAAAATCACCTGGTCCGGTGGTGAAGACATTCTGGCACCGGGAGATACCTGTGCGGTTCCACCGGGAACCGGATATTCACTTAAGCCTTCCATGACCGGTGAAGCCAGTTTGTTCCGCGTTCGCAACACCGACGACCCCGCAGGTCCAACCCACTGGTTGTAATACCGGCCACCGTAAACTGCCACTTTAGATATCAATGCCATGACAAAAATTCTTACCACGCATGTCGGCTCGCTTCCCCGTTCGCAGGAGGTGGTAGATTTCCTGTTCAGTCGCGAGCGTGAAGAGGCGTACGACGAGAACGCGTTCGATCAGGCAATGACTAATGCGGTGAATGAAACCGTAGGCAAACAAAAGCAGGCGGGGATCGATATTGTTTCAGACGGTGAGACATCAAAAATATCTTATGCCACCTACGTTAAAGATCGCTACACCGGTTTTTCCGGTGACAGTGAACGCAATGCACCAGCCGATCTGTTGCAGTACCCGGGCTTTTTAAAACGCATTGCCGAGTCAGGTGGCACACCGCAATACGCGCGTCCCATGTGCACCGGTGATGTAAAGTCCAAAGGGCAGGGTGAATTACAAAAAGACATCGACAACCTGAAGTCTGCAATGGCAGCGCACGGTATTGAACGTGGTTTCATGAATGCCGCTTCACCGGGCGTGATTTCACTGTTTTTGCAAAACAGCCACTACAGCAGCAGGGAACAATATCTTGCTGCACTGGCCGATGCGATGAAAGAAGAGTACGAAACCATTATCGCAAGCGGCCTCGATCTGCAGCTCGACTGCCCTGATCTGGCGCTGTCACGTCATATGCTTTTCACCGAACTTTCCGACGATGAATTTCTGACAGTTGCACAGTCACACATTGAAGCGCTAAACCACGCGCTTTCGAATGTACCGACGGATCGGGTTCGGGTGCACATTTGCTGGGGTAACTACGAAGGTCCGCACACCTGTGATATTTCCATGCAGAAAATGCTGCCGACCTTACTGCAAACCAAAGCCAGGTACTTGTTGTTTGAAACTTCTAATCCGCGTCATGCACATGAGTGGACAGTATTCGAGCAACACAAAAGCTCAATTCCCGACGACGTAGTGCTGGTACCGGGTGTGCTCGACACCACCACCAACTTTGTCGAACACGAGCAACTGGTTGCACAGCGTATTCAGAAGTTTGTCGATATTGTTGGTGCAGAACGGGTGATTGCCGGTACCGATTGCGGCTTTGGCACATTTGCAGGTTTCGGGTCGGTTGATCCGGATATCGCCTATGCGAAACTTTCAGCGCTTTCCCGTGGTGCGGAACTTGTCGGCGAGGTTGCATAGCAACCGGGAATGTTTAGGTGTTGAGATCACTGGTATCGGCATTTCTGATGCCACCGGCGATAAATATTATTGCCGTTTTTGCCGGGCTGTTGTTACTGCGCTTTTTTAAGCGCACTGCCATTCTTTTTATCCTGCTGTCATTAATTAGTTTGTGGTTGCTGGCAACGCCGCTGTTTTCGTCAATGCTGCACGAGTCCATTGAAAAGTACCCGGCCATTGACAGCTCCGCCATTGCGCAGCATTCACCGCAGGCCATCGTGGTGCTTGGTGCCGCACACTACGACGCCGCAGCCGAATACAATCGTCTGGCAGTACCAACCGCGTACGGATTAACCAGGCTCCACTACGCCGCGTATCTGCAGCAGCAAACCGGGTTGCCGGTCATGCTGACCGGCGGACCAATGAACCGCGATCAGGATGTGCATTCACAGGTGCTCGCGCGGGCGCGGGGCGGCTATGGGGTCAAAGCCCGCTGGCGCGAAGAACGCAGTGCCACCACCTGGCAAAATGCCCTGTTCAGTGCCGAGATCCTACTGCCGCAGGGCGTGCAGAGTGTGATTGTTGTGACGCATTCGTATCACATGCGCCGCGCGGTGCAGCTGTTCGAGCTTGCCGGTTTTAACGTGCTGCCCGCGCCGACCGAACTCAGCACTCGGTTCCCGTGGCGCAGCTGGGCGTATTGGCTGCCCGACAGTAAATCACTGGCATTGTCACACAGTGTTTTGCATGAATATCTCGGGCTGCTGTGGTACCAGTGGGCCAGTCCGGTGGCAAACGTTTCGGAGCGTGAAATCCGCCTGCCTGCCTATTGATATTTGTCACATATTGGAAAATACTCCGAATTCGGTATCAGTTCCCATCCGGCGTTTAGTGTCGAAAGTATACTTCGGCCTGTAATGTCAGCCTCCGCTCGTGCTGTAGCTGTCGGGCTTCAGGTTAATAACCGTTCTCTTCCATTCCGGTGACACAGGTTCGCTCTTTGAGTAATAACAACACATGGCGGTCATTGTCGATGCTTGTGCTCGGCATTGTGCTGGCGCTTGTCTGCGCCGACCTGCTTATGCGTTCATTTTACGATGTACCGGCCAAGCGACAGGTGCGCGACGGTTTGTCAGATCTGCAGCGCGTACCCAATGTGCTGGCGGTCAGTTCCAGTCACGGTCGATCATTTCATGTGCTGGGAAATCAACTGCGTGAGCGAACCGGCAACAAAACCGACCTGATTGCTGTAGCGCTTGAAGCCGGAAAAGTGCACGCTATGGAGTGGGTGTTTGATCAGCGCGTTAAGCCATTAATCACCGGCGACAATGGCGAAGTTAAAGACCCGCTCACCCATGTGATGTTTGGTATTACCTGGTGGGATACCTGCCGCACCGAACAACCCACCGAAACAGCACACAATATTGTGACGCACGGCTGGACGGCAAAGCACTACCTGAACGACTTTAAAGATACTGGTGCCAACGATCTGAACCGTAACTATGTGCGCAACCTGTGGCGCCATTTCCTGTCACATTCAGCTTTAGTAAAAACGCGCTTTGCAATCAGTGAAAACTTCAGCCGCTTTACCAACTTTCTGCGGGTGATGGTACTTGGCGGTTTACCGGAAGATGAATACCAGCAAACATTGTCCCGCTGGCACAGCGATATAGAAACCGGTTACAAGTGCTTTTTATCCGAAATGGATATGCAGGCGATGGACCGGTTTGTCTCTTACACAAAGTCGCAGAATCTTGATCTGACCATCGTGCTGTTTCCACTCAAGCCCGATACCATCACCGAAGCAGGTCTTGAAAATACCATTGCGCCGTTTGCCCAGTCGATGCAGCAATACGGTGCCGACAATAATGTCAGAGTGGTCGATATGACACTGGGTATTCTTGATGACTCCGAATTCATGCTCGACCTCGATCACGTCACTGCGGAAGGTAACATCAAGTGGTCCGACTATGCGCTGGACAATGACTTTAATTTTCTACTAAACGCTGTGCCCGGCGCATCGCGGCAGGTGTCGCGATGAGCTTCACCAATATAGAGTTTCTGTTTTTTCTGCCTGTCGTATTTTTACTGTACTGGGCTGGTCCCACTCAGCGCATTTATCAGAACGCAATACTACTGGCTGCTAGTTATTTATTTTATGGCTCGTGGCACTGGCAGTTGTTGTTACTCATTATTGCCGGCACCTGGCTCGACTATTATGTGAGCCAAAAGTTTGCCGATGACTCTACCGATCCGGCTCAGCGTAAACGGTTACTGTTTATCAGCCTTGCCTTTAGTCTGGGGTGTCTTGGCTTTTTCAAGTATGCCGGGTTCTTTGCAACAGCCGCCAACGATGCACTGCAGGCTATTGGAATTAACAACGCACTGCCGGTGCTAAAACTGTTACTGCCGCTCGGCATCTCGTACTGGACGTTGCAACGGGTAGGGTATGTGCTCGATACCTACTGGCGTCGACTTAAGCCTGCAAGCTCTCTACTCGACTTCTCTTTATTTGTGTGTTTTTTCGGCCAGGTGGCAGCCGGCCCCATTTCACGTGGATCAGAACTGCTGCCACAGTTGCAGCAGGCCAGGCGCCTTACCCCGCAGTGGATCACCACTGGCTGTTTTGCTTTTATACTTGGCTACACGCTCAAGGCATTTGTTGGTGAAATACTCGGTGAAAGTCTGGTGTCGCGGGCGTTTGCTTCCCCCGATCTCTATTCACCGCTGTATCTGTGGCTTGGTGTGTTTGCCTTTGCAGGGCAGGTGTTTGCAGATTTTGCCGGTTACAGTTTAATGGCTATTGGCACCGCGCGTGTGTTTGCCATTGAGTTACCGCAAAACTTCAACGCCCCGTTTATCAGTCGCAGCCTGCCGGAGCTGTGGCGTCGCTGGCACATCACGTTAAACCGCTGGTTGTTCGAATATATTTTTACACCGCTCAGCACCAGCAAAGGCTGGTTTCGCAATCGTCTCGATATCGGATTGCTGATTGTGTTTGCCGCCTCCGGTTTATGGCACGGTGCAGCATGGACTTATGTTTGCTGGGGGTTGATGCACGCCGCGGGTATGGTGCTGCAGCGCAACTGGGATGTTATTTACCGGGGCTGGTGTCGTCGCAATCGCGCGTTTGTCACCGTTCGCAAATCACTACCATATGCGCTTGTCAGCTGGTTGCTGACTTTATTGTTCTTTGTATTAACGCTGGTACCGTTCAGGGCACCGGATATGCAGGTAGCCGCTGAGTATTTTCGCGGGCTGTTCCAATCGGCGGGCACGCAGTCGCTTGCAATCAGCCCGCTGGTGGTTCTTTCGTTTGCTTTCATTGCGGGTATGCATCTGCTGGAGATAAATCCCCTTGATCGCATTAAGGACTATTACGCTAAAATACCACCGCTGGTCCGCGGATTTGCCTATGGGCTGGCGGTGGCTTTACTGATACTGATTGTACCGTTTTCAAAAGGTACGTTTATTTATCAGCAATTCTGACTCTGGAGTAATCGGGTGACCGAAGATCAAAAAATGAAAAAAGTAATCATCGACTGGCTGGACGACAACTACCACTTTGGCGATGCAGAGAGCCTGATCGACGGTAACGATGAAAAGTCGTTTTTACAGTCAGGAATTCTCGACAGTCTCGGGTTTGTGTCGCTGGTGTTGTTTCTCGAAAACTCCTGCAACGTATCTATAGACCGTTCGCAGCTGAGCCCGGAGAATTTCGACAGTCTGGGTAAAATAGTGCGGTTTGTTGTGCCATTGCCCAACTACAAAATCGACGCGCAGGTACTCGGACTCGTTCATGAGTGAAGTGCCTTCCGCACTTGCTCAATTCTCAGCGGCGCTTGCCGCACGCCACGGGCAGGAATTTCCCGACTACCCATCCCTGCACAAATGGAGCTGTGACAACCCGGAATTGTTCTGGGGCAGTCTGCTGCAGTTTTCGAAGTTACCGGTCAGTGGCAGCGATACACCGGTACTGCATGGCAGCAGTTTTACCGATCGCAAATTCTTCCCAAATCTAAAACTCAACTACGCCCGCTGTCTTCTGCAGCAGGCTGAAACCACTGCCGATACAGTAGCCGTTGCCGTAATCAGTGAAACCGGCGGTGTCGCCACCATCACCTGGGGTGACCTGAAACTACAAGTGTTGTGCATGGCAGCCACGCTGCAGGCGCATGGCGTTCAGGCCGGTGACCGCGTAGTTGCTGTCGCCAGAAATTCTATCGAAAGTATTATTGCCTGTCTGGCCACCACGGCACTTGGGGCCAGCTGGTCTTCGGTGTCACCGGAGTTGGGTGCGTCAGCCATTGTCGAGCGTTTCGAACAACTCGAGCCGCGTTTGTTGTTTGCGGACTTACAGTATCAATTGAATGGTTCGGTAACAGCGATAGACAGCAGCATTACTGAACTCCTGAATGCTGTAGAGTCACTGCAGGAAATAATATTACTTTCACCCACTGACTTGTCTATTGGCTGTGATATACCGGTGCATAGTTTTGCCGACGCTGTGGCTGCCACTCCGCTTGCGCTGCATGAACTGACCAATTTCCCATTTGATCATCCGCTATTTATCATGTTCTCATCCGGAACCACCGGTGTGCCGAAGTGCATTGTTCATGGTGCCGGTGGAACACTGTTCGAACATGTGAAAGAGCACCGCCTGCACAGCGGGCTCACCGAAAAAGACACGCTGTTGTTCCAGACTTCTACCGGATGGATGATGTGGAACTGGCAGCTCAGTGCACTGGCCGGCGGTACACCTGTGGTGCTGTACGATGGCAGTGTTTCATACCCTGAAAAGTGGCAGTTGCTTAAAGTACTTGTCGATCACAACGTGACGGTATTCGGTACCAGTCCGGCATACATACAGTATCTGATCGAGTCCGGCCTACAACCGAACAAAAAGTTTAGCTTTCCGGCGCTTCGTGCAATTCAAAGCACCGGTTCGGTGTTGTATGAAACGCAGTTTGAGTGGATTACTGAAAATATTAAAGCAGTACCGGTGCAGTCCGTGTCGGGCGGTACTGACATGATCGGTTGTCTGGTGCTTGGCCATCCCGATTTGCCGGTACGTACCGGCGACAGCCAGTGCATCTCACTGGGTATCGATGTAAAGATAAAGTCAGATGATGGTGTAGAGCCCGCAGGAAGTGGGGAGCTGGTGGTGGTAAAACCGTTTCCATCGCAGCCGGTATTTATGTGGAACGACGCAAGCAATGCCAGAATGCATTCAAGTTATTTCGAAAAGAACCCGGGGGTCTGGACACACGGTGATGAAATCAGAATCACCGCTGATGGCTCACCGCGCATACTCGGCCGTTCCGATGGCACGCTGAACATTCGCGGTGTGCGGATCGGGCCTGCTGAAATACTCAGTGTTGTCAACCGTATTGAGGGTGTTCGCGAGTCACTGGCCATTGAACAGGTATCGGTAAGAGAGCCCGGAGGTTCGCGGCTGGTATTACTGCTGGTAATGCAACGCGATGAACCGCTTGAACGGTCCTTCATACTGCAGTTAAAAAAGCGCCTTGCCACTGAAGCCAGTCGCCTGCATGTGCCGGCAATCGTTGCCCGTGTGTCGCAGCTGCCGCGTACTCATAACGGCAAGTTGTCAGAGAAGGCAGCCAGAGATGCGGCGAATCGTATGGCAGTGACTAATCTCAGCGCACTGGCAAACCCGGAATCGCTCGAAGAAATTACCGCAGCCGTGCCTGAAGCGCCTGTCTGACACGTTTGGCTGTTTAAAGTGTCAAAAGCCCGTCGATCACTTCTTTAAAAGTCTCACAGTTGTGTGCGGTTCGCGGTTTCCGTATCTCAGCGGAATCACATTATAATTCTTATAGTTCCAGCCGATAGTTAACAGTAAGACTCGGCTCGGTATTGATATCCCGTCATCGATTGAGCCCACGTTAACCTGAGAACCACCCATGTCAGCGACATCACTGCCGCTTCTGTCAATTATTCTGCCTGTCTACAACGAAGCGGCACTGCTGCGCGATCACGTTGAACAGATCCGTGAATACCTGACTTCGCTTGAAGCGCGCTATCGCTGGGAAGTGCTTATTATTAATGATGGCAGTGCCGACGAAACCGGGCAGATTGCCGATGAACTCGACGCTGCTTATGACGGTGTTAAAGCGCTGCACCATCCCACTAACTTCGGTGTAGGGCAGGCTTTGCGTTTCGGGTTTGTTAACACCCTTGGCGACTACGTAATAACACTTGATGTAGACCTCAGTTATGACGTCAGGCACATCGAGGAAATGGTCGAAAAAATGAAAGAGGAGCACGCCAAGGTCGTTCTTGCTTCCCCTTATATGCAGGGTGGTTCTATCACCAATGTACCAACGCTGCGTAAGTTCTTTAGTATCTGGGGTAATCGGTTTCTCAAATTTTTCAGTCACGGCAATCTCTCAACCCTGACTTCCATGGTGCGGGTATACGACGGCCCGTTTATCCGCTCTATGGACTTCCGCTCCATGGGGCTCGATCTGATGCCCGAAACGCTTTACAAAGCGATGGTGGTGCGAGCCAAAATTGTCGAAGTACCGGCCAGACTCGACTGGGGGCCGCAACTGGCACTCGGTGAGTCCCGTCAGTCCAGCATGCGACTGTTTCGGCAGATCAACTCAACAATAATGTCAGGCTTTGTATTTCGGCCGATGTTTTTCTTTATTCTGCCGGGCATTTTTATCTCACTGTTTGCCATGTACTCCACATTCTGGATGCTGGCCCATTACATCGAATCGGTGGTAGCGCTGCAGTCGATGAGTGCAGCAGACATGGAGGCCGGTGCATTTTCACTGGCATTTTCAAAATACCCGCATACCTATGTGGTCGGTCTGGTTGCCATTATGCTGGCGATACAACTGATTGGTCTCGGTGTGCTGGCACTACAGAATAAACGGAACTTTGAAGAGCTCTATCACTTGAGCGCAACCAAGTTTCACTCGCTGAAACAAACGTTAAACGAAGAATAATAATGACCCGAAAAACAGTACTTGTGACCGGTGCGGCAGGATTTCTCGGTTCCAATCTGACAGAGCGGTTACTTGCCGAAGGCCACCGGGTGGTGGGCGTTGACAATCTGTCGATGGGGCATCTGTCAAATCTGGCCGGTGCTACTGAGCACCCCGACTTCGAATTTGTGCAGGCAGACGTTACGGACAGCAATACCTTTCAGCGTCTGTCGGATGACATAGAAGTGCTGGTGCATCTGGCGGCGTTTAAAATTCCCCGCTACGGCAAGGCCATTGATACGCTTAAAATCAATTACTATGGCACAGAGAACGCGCTGGACTTTGGCAAAGACCGCAACATCAAATGCGTGCTTGCATCGACTTCCGATGTCTATGGCCGTAACCCGGCCGTGCCGTTTTCAGAAGCATCTACCGACAGTTTAATTGGAAATTCAAAAGCGCCGCGCTGGAGCTACGCAGTGTCAAAGTTGTTCGATGAACACCTGGCGTTTGCCTATCAGGACGCCTACGGCTTTCCAGTCACTTTGCTGCGATTTTTCGGTTCCTACGGTCCGCGTCAGCCATTGTCCTGGTGGGGTGGTCCACCGCCGGTATTCATTAATGCGGTGTTAAACGATGAAACCATCCCGATACATGGTGACGGGCAGCAAACGCGTAGTTTTACCTACGTTTCAGATACCGTCGACGGCATGTACCAGGCGATTGTCAAAGATGCGGCAAACGGTGAAATTCTAAACATCGGCAGCCAGGAAGAAGTGACAATTCTGGAGCTCGCAAAGCGCGTTAAAAAAGCCACCGAAACACCGGGTGAGCTCAACTATGAGTTGGTGCCATACGCGTCGTTCAGTAAAAACAAATACGAAGATGTGATGCGGCGCGTGCCCGATACAAGTTTCAGTGAAGAGATCCTTGGCACATCTGCAAAGGTTTCACTGGACGAAGGACTGAAGAAAACCATTGCCTGGCAGAAGCTGGCGGTGGCTGAGCGCGGTTTTGGTCTGAACTGATCTCATGACTGTTAAAAACATAGGTATTGTTGGTGGCGGGTTGATGGGTATGACCCTCGCACACAAGCTTGCTGCAGACGGACACCGTGTTACCGTTATCGAGCACGCCGACCGGACCGGTGGTCTGACTACGTGGCATGACTTCGACGGTGTCACCTGGGATCGCTTTTACCACGTCATTCTACCGTCCGATCAAAACCTGATTGGTTTACTCGACGAACTCGGTATGAAGGACGATCTGCAGTGGCGCAGAACCTACACCGGTTTTTATGTCGATGAAAAAATGCACTCCATCAGCAGCAATGTTGAGTTTCTAAAGTTTCCGTTGTTGTCACTGGTATCCAAGGTGCGTCTGGGTTTTACCATGTTGTATGCGTCACGCATTAATGACTGGAAACCGCTCGAAAAAGTTTCCTGTGAACAGTGGCTGCGCAAAGTCTCCGGCAATGAAAACGTTGAAAAGCTCTGGAAGCCGCTGCTATTGGCGAAACTGGGACCTAGCTATCAGCGGGTGTCTGCTGTATTTATCTGGTCGTATATCAAGCGCATGTTCTCAGCACGTGATAAATCGGCAAGTGCAGAACATCTCGGGCATGTTAAAGGCGGTTATCAGAGCATTATGGCGAGAATGGAATCGGTAATCTCGGGTAATGGCGGTACCGTGCTAACTAACAATCCGGTTAAAGAAATCAGCGCAGAAGCCGAAGGCCTGTGTGTTAAAAGTGCATCCGGTGATATGACTTTTGACCATGTTGTATTTACCAGTCCGGTCAATGTGCTTAAACAGATAGTGCCGCCGGCTATGCTTTCTGTGGAAACTGTTGAGTCTGAGCCGGGCGTTGAGTATCTGGGTGTGGTTTGCGTGGTCATAGTGACCAGAAAGCCGATTACCCGCTACTACGTGGTTAATATTGCGGACGAGTCAATCCCGTTTACCGGTGTGATAGGTATGAGTAACGTCGTTGATGTAGAAAACACACAAGGGCACAACCTGACTTACCTGCCACGCTACCTGTTATCGACAGACGAAGAGATCACCCGGCCCGACGAATACTTCAAAGAAACGTTTGTCGACGGCATTAAACGAATGTTTCCTGATTTCGACGAGTCGGATATTGTTGGTGTGCATGTAAACCGGGCCATCAAAGTGCAGCCGCTTCAGGTGCTTGGTTATTCGAAACTGGTGCCCGGCGTGCAAACCAAAGACCCGAGGCTGCATGTACTGAACACCAGCCAGTTTGTGAACGCGACACTGAACAACAACGAAGTAGTAGGCGCGGTAAATCGGTTTCATGCGTCTTTCGCAAATCAGGTGAAGGACAATGGCTAATACTTCAGACTTCTTTGCGCACGAGTCAGCGTGGATTGATGAAGGCGCCAGTATCGGGGCTGCCACCAAAATCTGGCACTTTTCGCACATCATGTCTGACTCAGTCATTGGCGAAGGTTGCAACATCGGTCAAAACGTTGTGGTTTCACTGGGCTGTGTCATCGGAAAAAACGTAAAGATCCAAAACAATGTCAGTGTCTACACCGGTGTTGAACTGGAAGACAATGTATTCTGCGGCCCGTCGATGGTTTTTACTAACGTCATTAACCCGCGCAGTCACGTCAGTCGAAAAGACGAATACCGCAAAACACTGGTGCGCACCGGCGCCTCTATCGGTGCAAACGCCACCATTGTCTGTGGCACAACACTGGGTCAGTACTGCTTTATTGGTGCCGGCAGTGTGGTCACCCGTGATGTTCCAGACTACGCATTGATCGTTGGCAACCCCGGGCGACTGCGCGGTTTTGTTTGCTACTGTGGTGAAAAGCTCAGCCTTGAAGTCAGCGTACAGGCGCGTGAGACCACGCAATGTGCTGCGTGCAACAAGCGCTATGAGCAAGTCGGTCACACTGTTACCGAAATTGAATAACGAAGGATGATGAGTATGTTTACTCTGATCGCAGAACTACATTGTAGAAAGAAGGTGTCACTGTGAACGCGTCTGTAGAACCGGTAACCAGTGTGCCGCTGCTCGATCTCAAGGCGCAGTACCGCGGCATTCGCGACGAAATCAGAGTGGCACTCGATGAAGTCTGCGAAAGCCAGTACTTTGTTATGGGCCCGAAGGTCAGCCAGTTCGAGCAGGAGGTTGCCGAATACAGCCGGGTCGACCATGCGATTGGTGTGTCATCCGGCAGTGATGCATTGCTGGTGGCGCTAATGGCACTCGATATTGGTCCTGGTCACGAAGTGCTCACCACACCTTTTACCTTTTTTGCCACCGGTGGTGCTATTGCACGACTGGGAGCAACACCTGTGTTTTGTGATATTGACCCTGAAACATATAACCTCAGCGCCGAGTCAGCCAGCGGGTTTATCAGCAAGCATTGTGTGATAAAAAACGGTGAGTTGGTCAATAAGAATACCGACCGTACTGTAAAGGCCATAATGCCGGTGCACCTGTTTGGGCAAACGGCAGACATGAACCCGATCATGAGTCTGGCAAAAGAAAACAACCTCTACGTGATTGAAGACGCCGCACAGGCGATTGGTGCTGAAACCAGCCACGGTGAAAGCGCCGGCAGTGTTGGCGACATTGGCTGCTTTTCATTTTTTCCAAGTAAAAACCTCGGTGCATTTGGTGACGGTGGAATGGTGGTGACCAATAATGAAGCGCTTGCCGAGAAGCTTCGAGTGTTGCGTGTTCATGGCGGCAAACCGAAGTACTATCACGCCATGATCGGTGGCAACTTCAGGCTCGATGCGCTGCAGGCCGCGGTACTGTCTGTGAAGCTCAAGCACCTGGACGACTGGACTGCCGGCAGACAACGCAACGCCGATAGTTACGATGAGCTATTCGCTGCAAACTGCCCCAATATCGCCGCACCGCTGCGTATTGAAGGCGGGCGCCATATTTTCAATCAATACACCATTCGAGTGAATAATCGCGATGCGCTGCGAGCACATCTCAATGAGCACAACATCGGCAGCGAGGTGTATTACCCCGTACCGCTGCACCTGCAGGAGTGTTTTTCGTCACTGGGCTATAGCAAAGGTGACTTTCCGGTTTCAGAAGAGGCAGCAGAGTCGGTTATCTCTGTGCCGGTTTATCCTGAAGTCAGCAAGGCACAGCAGCAGTATGTTGTCGAAACGATAGCGTCGTTTAAATCGTAGTGTCCGGTCGTGACAGACAAATGGCGTTCGTCTCTGTGGTTGGTGCCCGCCCGCAGTTTGTCAAGCTGGCTCCGGTCTGTCAGGCCTTCGCGGCACGCTCGGGTGAAGGTGACTGCGAAGTCAGCCATTCTATTGTTCATACCGGGCAACACTACGACGATGCCATGTCGAATGTGTTTTTTGATGAGCTTGAAATACCCGCGCCAAACGTAAATCTCGAAGTCGGGTCTGCAGGCCATGGTGCCCAGACGGGTGAAATGCTTGCGCGCCTCGAAGAGCGATTTTTGGCCGACAAGCCCAATGTTGTTATTGTCTACGGCGACACCAACTCAACACTTGCGGCATGCCTGGCGGCAACCAAACTGCATATTCCGGTTGCTCACATTGAAGCCGGGCTGCGCAGCTTTAACCGTGCCATGCCTGAAGAAATAAATCGTGTGGCAACCGATCATTGCAGCGATAGATTGTATGCACCCACACCGGCCGGTATCGAAAACCTGCGCAATGAAAATCTGGCCGAACGCACGGTGTTTTCCGGTGATGTTATGAGAGACACTGTTATCCGGAATCTGGCCATCGCAGAACGCCGGCAGCAAAAAAGCGCTGCGGACAATCCCGAACCCTACGCCGTGTTAACGCTGCACCGCCCGGTAAACACAGAGCCTGAAGTGCTGCAAAGTTTACTGCCGGCGCTTGATGCTATTGCGCAGAAAACTGTGCCTTTGGTGTTTCCGGTGCACCCCAGAATCAAGGCTGCAATTAATAGCCCCGGTTTCTCACTTTCACCTGTAATAAAGCTCGTCGAGCCACTGGCGTATCTTGAAATGCTGTGCACGGTAAAAGGAGCGCAGTTTGTTTTAACTGATTCGGGTGGCCTGCAGAAAGAGGCGGCTTTTCTTGGCACTCAGTGCATCACACTGCGCGATGAAACCGAGTGGACAGAAACGGTAGACATAGGCGTTAACCGGCTTACCGGTGTAGACACAAACGCCATACAACGTGCCGTAGATACGGCTATGTCCCAACAGTTCGACACAGAAACCATGGCGGCACTCGATCGGTGTTTCGGCGATGGCAACGCTGCAGAGTTTATTGTGCAGGACCTAATTTCAAACTTTTGTCCCCGATATTAGCGAGCGGATGATTTACTATGACTAGCGAAAAAATCAGCATTGGTGTCGTCGGTGTTGGCGGCTGGGGTAAAAACCTTGCCAGAAACTACAGCGAAATGCCCGGTGCGCACCTTAAGTACCTTTGCGATCTCGATGAAAAAAAGCTCGAGGTGCTAAACGCGCGTTGTAAGCCGGAGTTCATGACCACCGATTTTAACGACCTGCTTAACGACGACGATCTGCAGGCAGTCGTCATCGCGACAACCGGTCCGGCGCACTACCAGCTCTGCAAGCAATCGCTGCAGGCCGGCAAAGACGTCTATGTTGAGAAGCCATTCGTGCTTGCGTCTGATGAAGCGCGTGAACTGATTGCACTGGCTGAAGATAAAAAGGCTGTGCTCATGGTTGGTCACTTGCTTGAATACCATCCGGTGGTGGAAAAGCTCAAGGAAATGATCGACGCCGGTGAACTGGGTGATATTCTCTATATCTACGCTCAGCGTCTAAATCTCGGTACCGTCCGGCAGGACGAAAACGCGCTGTGGAATTTTGCCCCACACGATATCTCAGTAATTCAGTACCTGCTGGGTGAAGCACCAACAGATATCTCTGCGCGCGGGCAGGCCTACCTGCAGCCGGGTGTGGAAGACGTGATGTTTCTTGCCATGAACTTTAACGACAAAGCCATGGGGCATGTTCACGTCAGCTGGCTCGACCCGCATAAAACCAGAAAGATAACCATTGTTGGCAGCAAGCGCATGGCAGTTTTCGACGATCTTGAGCCCAGTGAAAAGCTGAAAATATACGACAAGGGCGCAGAGATTAGCACCGACTATGACAGCTACGCCGAGTACGTCGGGCTGCGCTTTGGTGATATCACTGTGCCGTATATACGTGTAGGTGAGCCACTGCGCGTTGAGTGCGAACACTTCCTCAGCCGAATCAGGGACCGGCAGCCGCCACGCAGTGATGGCCACGATGGTCTGAGAGTGGTAGAAGTGCTGGAGGCGGCTGACCGTTCACTTGAACAAAACGGTGTGCCTATCAATTTGAAGGGAGGCGCGTAATGAGCAGTAAGCCGCGCATGACGTTGTCGCTTGATCTCGACAATCAGTGGACATACATGAAAACCCACGGTAACCCGGACTGGGAAAACTATCCGAGCTACCTTGATATTGCAGTGCCGCGCATACTCGACTTTTTAAAACAGCGCGATATCAAAATCACTTTTTTTGTGGTCGGGCAGGACGCAGTGCGCGAGTCCAACCACGAAGCACTCGGGCAACTCAGTGCCGCCGGCCATGAAATTGCCAACCACAGTTTTAATCATGAGCCGTGGCTGCACCTGTATAGCCCGGAGCAGCTAAACGCTGAATTTGAACAGGCTGAAGATGCGATTGAAAAAGCCACCGGTGTACGCGTTAAAGGGTTTCGCGGGCCGGGCTTCAGCCTTTCCACTTCCACGCTTAACACCATAAAAAACCGCGGCTACGATTACGACGCCACGGCGTTTCCAAATGTGCTGAACCCGCTGGCCAGAGCCTACTTTTTTTCTAAAAGTCAGTTAAGTGATGAAGAAAAAGAGCAGCGTAAAGCGCTGTTTGGTACTTTCTCAGATGCACTCAGACCGGTCAAACCGTATCAGTGGAATCTGCCGCAGGGTGAGCTGATAGAACTGCCGGTCACAACCATGCCGGTGTTTAAAACGCCGATTCATTTCAGCTATCTGGTCTACCTTGGCAGCTACAGTAAAATGCTCGCTAATCTGTATACGCGCATCAGTATTGCAATGTGCCGTATGACCTCAAC
>CAYZVB010000020.1:27161-29383 GCA_964481315.1 uncultured Granulosicoccaceae bacterium | reverse complement strand
GGCTCATACCATCCAATGAAACCACATAAAACAATACTACCTGCTATCCCCCGCCACGCCTGCCAAAGCTCGACAGCGAAGCGTGCTTTTGATTCAAAAACCGTTCTGTTGAGGCCGGGTGTTTTAGCAAGCGGTCTGCGGGTCGGACGGGCCTTTTGACCAGTTCACCACCGCAGTTGGGACAGGTGTGTTTGAAGTGCTCTGCTGCACAGTCTTCGCAAAAGGTACATTCGAAACTGCAGATTCTGGCTTGCTGGCTGTCGGCTGGCAGGTCGGTGTCGCAACATTCGCAATTTGGTTTCAGTTTTAACATGGCGTAAATGCCTCCGGATTGTCTGGTAAAAATGCTACCAGTTAAAATAGGTTTTTGTTACAGATTCTGTAAAGCTTGTGCGACCTGCCCGTTACGCCGTGGGAGTTACTTGTTATGCGTTTGATCGGGCGCAGGGGTAGCTAATATGAAGCGTGTTGGGTTGTCTTTTGCCAGCAGAGGTGTAGAGGAACGTGGAAAAAAACAACATCAGTATTTTGCCGTTAGATCCGGCGTTGCCTGAGCTGGCCTTCGATCTGATTTGCCATGCTTTTGTGAGAAACAGCGTGCTGCACAGAGCACTCCAGATAACCACCAAAGAGTACCGTGACTATGCCGCTCCGTGGTTTGAGTTAATCGTGCAACAGGGCTTTTCTATTGTGGCGGTAGACAATAACACGCAGCAGGTGGCCGATTGTCTGCTGGCCTGCGATTATGCTAACCAGGTAAGTAACCCGTCTGTGGTTCCTGAAAAATTCAGGCCGTTGAGTGCTTTGCTGGCGCGTCTTGATTATCTGTACTGTGAGGGGAACAAGCCTGCAGTCGGTGAGCAGTTGTTGATTGATATTGCAGTGGTAGATCCCGACTTCGAGGGTAGGGGCGTCTACACGCAACTGCGTCGGTACGTACAGCACATAGCGCGCTCTGCAGGATTTCGATTAGTCGTTGGTGAGTTGTCTTCAGCGGCGACTCAATCTGTCTGTGTTAACAAGTTCGGTCATCGGGTATGCGCGGAGGTCGAATACAGCCAGTTCGAGTTTGAAGGTGAGTTACCGTTTGCCTCTATTGATGATCCGTCGGGCATTCAGCTTGTTGTCGGGGAGTTGTAGCTTATCGTTGATGGTATGTTGAGTTATTAAGTAATGGGTTGCGGCAGTCGCTGTTACGTCTGCCGCCGATCTGCAGTATTAGTATTGGCTGGTGATCTGATAGTAATCCAGATTTACACTTCCTTCGCCCCACCAGATTTCAGAGCCAAAGATAACGTTCGCCATGCACCAGTCATCCTGTAGATATTTAATATCGTAGGTTGTCGCATTGCTACGCGAATCATTTATAAACTCGCTCCAGTTTACCGTACCGGCAGTGACCGGGTTTTGTGCAACATACGCGATGTAGTTACGATCAGACTTTGTATAGATGTCGTAGGTTTGGCCGGCGTTGCTGGTGTACTGTGCTACCGGTGGCTGGCCGCTTGGGAGTCTTTCGTTACCCATCTCCAGCCATACCATGACTTCCAGCTCCATGTTGCTTTCGGCACCGCGTTTTATTTCGCAGCTGCTGTGAAAGAAAGATTCTATGGCAATGTTACGATCACCGCCGGTGACGGCAACCGGATTGTTGGCTTCGTCGCCTTTGTCGCCGGAGCGATTGTCGGTTTCCGGTGCGCGATAGCTGTATGCAATAGACATATCAGGCAGTGATGAAACCGCAATCGGCAACCCGGTGGTGGCACACGGTGCTGATATCTCTTCATCTGACTTATAGCCGTATATCACTTCAGGGAATGATTTAACTTCCCATTCAAACAGGCCGGGCTGCAAGTCGTCTTCGTTGCCCCAGTCATATGTCCATGAAGGAAGGATTGAACCGTCGTTGGCAGTTGTCAGGTTTATGCATTGCTTCCAGTCGAAACTTGACTGTTGACCGTTCCATGCATTGTTGGTTAACAGGAAATCGCCGTAAGCGAGGCCCGGGCCGTCGAACTGGCTGGCCGGTAGTACGCACTGCGGTCCCATGATTGGGTAGTAATAAGGATTGTCGTTTGGATGTACCGGTGTGGTTTGACTGACGATGGTGGTGCCTGCTTCAGGGACCGTACATTCGCCGGTAGTGTCCGGGACCTGAGGGTCGACTGGATCCTGCGGGTCAACCGGATCCTGCGGGTCAACCGGATCCTGCGGGTCAACCG
>CAYZVB010000020.1:22616-27061 GCA_964481315.1 uncultured Granulosicoccaceae bacterium | reverse complement strand
GCGGGTCAACCGGATCCTGCGGGTCAACCGGATCCTGCGGGTCAACCGGATCCTGAGGAGCGACCGGGTCCTGCGGATCGACCGGGGCCTGAGGGTCTGCAAGCACCTGCTGACTGCCGTCGTCGCCGGAGTTTGTGGTAGTGCCGTCATCCGAGCTGCATGCGCTCAGTGTTAGCAGTGAAATCGCTATCAGGGTGGGGGCTTTCATGTTTCCGTTCCGGAAGTCGTATTATGTCATGACAATATATTCTACTATTGTGCCACTCGCAAGTGTCATGACAAGAAGTTTACACTTCGTTGATTAAACGGTAATTATCACTGCCAATTGTTACGGAAAGTTGAGCCGACAAGAAGTGTTGAGGGTTGTGATACAGCTCGAATCAGGCCGCAGCGCCGGAAAACCGGCCGGTGAAATCACCGGCCGGAATACTATCAGGCAAAAATGCCAGTTCGCCTGGTCTAGTTACGAACAATCTCAATTTGCAGAACCTGATCGCTTGTCGCGAAATCCCAGTTAGCACCTTCAGGTACATTGGCAAGTCCGCCCTGACCGGCGTGTGCTGCAATTGCTGCTCGAGGGTCTTCGACAGGGGCTTCGTTAGCGCCAGCACCGCCGCCAGTATCCGTAGGTGCCGCACACGGAGGCGGAAAGAAGGAAAGCGCATCAGCCTGATTAACGCGGGTACCGGCGTCATACGCCATTGCCATAACAGTAACCGGCTCGTTACCGGCGGGCAGTGCAATCGAGTCGACACCGGAGATGCCGTCATTGGTACAGATAACCATATTGACTGCGCTGAATACCTGGCCTGACTCTGCAGTGCTGATAGAACCTGTAACGCTGCCGCCGGCTGCAAAAGGGCCTGCACCGATAACTTCAGCGCCTGAAACAACGTCCGGATTCGCAGTAGCAAACGCGACCAATGCGGCATTGTTGCCGGTTTCTGCGATATCTCTAACGGCATCGCTCGCTTCGGCACCGACCTGAAACAAATGAACACTGGGATCGTGCAGGGCCACAACGGGTGGCGTCATTAGCTGACCGGCAGTCATGTTGGTGAAGGTCACCTGGAACGTGCCTGGTTCAGAGACAACTGCGGTAGAGCTGTCGTTATCGTCGCTGTCACAAGCGGTAAGCGCGACCAGCGCTGAGGTGACTATCACTGCAGAAATTTTCTTCATGGATTCTCCCCGGGTTGATCCGTGTAGGTTGACTGAATACTTGTGTGTGTCTAAACCGCTTTGGTTCAGTCATGCACACGACCTTTTGTACTCAGCCGATTCCGGAAGTTCTCACAAAGTTCTAACAAATCTATGCTTAAAAAGTGTCAGTTAGTGTGGCTGTTTTCTGACGTTGTCTGTTGCAGGGTTATGGCCGTGACTTAAAAGTTCGCGGCGCGTGTTTCGATATCCTGGGTGGCCAGGTATTCGTCATATGTGCCAATGAAGTCGTTTAGTTTGTTGTCTTTAATTTCGATGACACGGTTGGCCAGTGAAGAAACGAATTCCCGGTCGTGGCTGACGAAAATCAATGTGCCTTCATAGTGTTCGAGAGCCAGGTTCAGTGACTCAATCGATTCCATATCGAGATGGTTGGTCGGCTCATCGAGCAGCAGCACATTTGGCGAGTTCATGATGAGCTTGCCAAACAGCAGACGGTTCTTTTCACCACCGGAACAAACCTTCACCTGCTTCTTGAAGTCGTCGTTGGCGAATAACAATCGACCGAGCGTGCTGCGGACTATCTGATCATCATGCTCCGGTTTGCGCCACTGAGTCATCCAGTCAAACAGGTTAAGATCGGTATTAAATTCAGCGTTGCTGTCCTGCGGGCAGTAGCCCAGTGCTGCGTTTTCGGCCCACTTTACAGTACCGTTTGCAGGGCTTAGCTCGTCCATTAGTAGTCGCAGAAAAGTGGATTTACCAGTGCCGTTCTCACCGATGACGGCCAGTCGTGTTCCTGCTTCAAGTAATAAATTGCCACCGTCAAAAAGTGATTCACCATCAAACCCGTGACCCAGCTTTTCGATGGTCAGCGCCAGTCGATGCAGTTTTTTATCCTGCGTAAAACGAATATAAGGGCTGACGCGACTCGAAGGTTTGATGTCTTCGAGTTTGATCTTTTCAATCTGTTTAGCTCGTGATGTTGCCTGGCGTGCCTTTGATGCATTGGCCGAGAAGCGGCTGACAAACTGTTGCAGTTCGGCGATTTGAGATTTCTTTTTTGCGTTGTCTGCCTGCAAACGTTCACGTGCCTGGGTTGAAGCGGTCATGAAGTCGTCATAGTTACCCGGGTATACGCGCAGCTCACCGTAATCAATATCTGCCATGTGAGTGCACACCGCATTCAGGAAGTGCCGGTCGTGCGAAATAATAACCATGGTGCTTTTCTGCGCTTTCAGTACGCCTTCGAGCCAGCGTATGGCATGGATGTCGAGGTTGTTGGTCGGCTCATCAAGTAGCAGAATGTCCGGCTCGGAAAACAGTGCCTGCGCAAGCAGTACGCGCAGCTTCCAGCCCGGAGCGACTTCACTCATCAGGCCGTGGTGAAGTGATTCTTCAATGCCTGCACCGGATAAAAATTCACCAGCCCGACTTTCGGCGGTGTAGCCGTCCATTTCGGCAAACTGGTTTTCCAGCTCGGCGACTTTCATGCCTTCTTCTTCACTCATTTCGGGCAGGCTGTATATGCGCTCGCGCTCACGCTTTACTTCCCACAATTCTTTGTGGCCCATAATGACCGTGTCGAGCACGGTGTATTCTTCGAAAGCAAACTGATCCTGATTCAGTTTACCGACGCGGTCATTGGGTGAAACACTGACCGAACCGGTCGATGGTTCCAACACGCCGCTCAGAATATTCATGAACGTTGACTTGCCGCATCCGTTAGCGCCGATCAACCCGTAGCGGTTGCCATCACTGAATTTGACCGAAATATTTTCGAACAGCGGCTTGGCACCGAATTGCATGGTGACATTAGCAGTAGAGATCACGGCAAAAACCTTTTAGTAGACGTATTGGCTGAACGCTGCGGTAGGGAACACACGCAGTATCGTTCGCAAAGCTCCCCATTATATATCACTCTGGCGGCTAATGGAGAAAGACGGGGTGGGAAATAGTCACAGGTAGCAGAAAATCAACCCCGTTAAGGATTGTTTGTGCCGCTGCAGTCCCTGAATGTGGCAGATGCGCGATGTGAGCAGGTACCAGTACCACCTGCTCACGCTGTGTTTATTATCTGTCGCGGGGTATAACCGTGTGATTATTGATTCAGCGGCGCGATTTGCGCGCGTCGGTCAACCGCCCATTTGTATTGCTTTGGCCACAGCTCAAATTCCGGATCGTCGCCGAGTGCTCTGGCCGCATGCAGTGGCCAGAACGGGTTGTGCATAATTTCACGACCCAGCGCCACAAAGTCTGCCTGGCCGGAGGCGGCAATCTCTTCTGCCTGTTGCGGGTCGATGATTACACCGACGGCCATAGTTTTAAGGCTGGTCTCCTGGCGGATTCTTTTGGCGTACGGGACCTGAAAACCCGGCTGTCGGGCTGAATTTTTTGTCAATGGTTTGCCATCGTCTGCAACACGAAATCTTGGTGCTCCGCTAACGCCGCCGGAAGAGCAATCAACCACATCAATGCCGGCTTCACCCAGCGCTTTGGCAAGCAGGACAGAGTCGTCCATGGTCCAGCCGCCTTCTATGCCGTCGACTGCAGAAATTCTAAAAAACAGCGGAGTGTCTTCACCGACTTCTGCACGAACTGCTTTTGATACTTCAAGTGGAAACCGCATCCGTCCGTTGATATCGCCGCCATACTGGTCGGTGCGCTGGTTGGAGACCGGGCTTAAAAAACTATGCAGCAAATAACCGTGAGCACCGTGTATTTCGATCACTTTAAAACCGGCCTGCAGTGAACGACGTGCAGCAGTGGCAAAGCTTTGCACCAGTTCGTTGACTTCGTCGGCGGTGAGTTCGTGCGGCACCGGAAAGTTATCAGCAGTCGGTATAGCGCTCGGGCCAACGATGTCCCAGCGCTCCGGGTTATCGGCGCTTAACGGTTGAGCACCTTCAAACGGAGGAGCAGTGGATGCTTTGCGTCCGGCATGCGCTAACTGAATACCCGCTACACAACCCATTTCTTCGATGAACGCTGTGATCGGTTTGAGTGCCTGTGCCTGTTCGTCAGTCCAGATACCCAGACACTTTGGTGTGATGCGTCCGTTAGCTTCAACGGCGGTGGCTTCTGTGAATACCAAACCTGCTTTGCCACGGGCAAAAGTGCTTAAGTGTGCAAAGTGCCATGGTTGCGGTAAGCCGTCAGTGGCTGAATACATGCACAGCGGCGAGACAACAACCCGGTTCGGAAAAGTAACACCGCGAACCGTAAGCGGGCTGATTAATTGTGACATAGAAGCTCTAAATTATTTGTGTTGATTTATTAGCGAT
>CAYZVB010000020.1:9974-22606 GCA_964481315.1 uncultured Granulosicoccaceae bacterium | reverse complement strand
TAATATTCGGTTGTTATATTACGACAGTACTCTTTACCAGTACGCTATTGCACCGCTGTACATGTTTTCGAGATCAACCAGGTTTGACTCTCTGGGAGCGTTGGCAATTGCGCGCTGCTGTCTGAACGAAGACTCGGCCAGTGCCTTAACGTGATCTGCAGTAAACCCGACGCCACTTAGTCCGTTGGGTATATGGGTAGCGCGCATCAGTTCGATTAAACGCTTTGACAATACTTCTCCGGCGTCATCGGGTGTCGCGCCACGATTGTCTGCACCAAGGAAGTCAGCGCCTTCAAGGTGACGTTGCGGTTGTGCGGCGGCAGTGTATTTAAATATTGACGGTGCACTAACTACAACACTAATGCCATGTGGAACAAACGGCGACTCTACCGGATAACCATCGCTGGTGATGTTGTTCATTAAATGTGTCACACCATAAGACATAGCATGAGGTAAGTGCGTTCCCGAGTTACCGAATGCAATGCCGGCAAGTGTCGCACCCCACATCAGCTGATCTCTTGCTTCGTGGTCGGTGTTGTCGGCCACACCGCGTGGCAGATACTTGCCAACAATACTCAGCGCTTCGCGTGCGCTTAAGTCACTGAACGGGTTTGCGCCCTGAATCAGTTGCCGTGCATTGGGGTCGGCAACTTCAAGGTGCTGTGTGTACGCGCGTGCGGTATAGCATTCAAGTGCATGGCACAGTAGATCAAAACCGGTTGAAGCGACGACGTTAGATGGCAGGCTGTCACAGCACTGTGGATCGACAATAGCCTGCTGCGGCAGCAGATGCGGGCTGGCGACAACAAACTTGGTGTTGTATTCATTAATGCGAATAACTGAAATAGAGGTACATTCAGAACCGGTACCGGAAGTGGTGGCACAGGCGATGTGTGGTGCTACCGGACCGGGTACTGGTTTTCCCTGACCAATGGGCGGTGCAAAGTACTCGCGAATGTCGCCGCCGTGCGCATCGATCATTAGTGCCGCCTTGGCGGTATCGATCACTGATCCGCCACCGACAGAAACCGCACCGTCAGCGTTGCATTCGTGCAGAAATTTTGCAGCCCGGGTAACGGTGTCGTCGTCCGGTTCGATTCGAATATCGGAAAAAACCACCACTTCAATGCCACTGGCCTGCAGCGATTCAGTCACCGTTGCGACCAGTGGACCGTCTTTGAGAAACGGGTCGGTGAACAGTGCAGCGCGTTTCATGCCCAGTGATGCGGCTCTGACACCCGCTTCACGCAGTGTGCCGCGCCCGAAAGTCAGTTTCGGCATGGCGACGGTAAAAGATGCAGCGCCGCCTTCAGTCGGTTCAAAGTACTGACAGCCCATAGATATTGGTATCCCGTGTTGCCCTGCGGTTATGGTACGCGAAAACGCAATGACGCAGTAGATTGGATAACGCGGTAGCATTGGCAGACAACCGTGAGGAGCGACCAATGACAACCACCATTCACCACGTGAATCTGCAGGCCAACAATGTACGGGCATCGGCGGAGTTCTACACCAATATTGTCGGTATGGCTGAGGGCAGCTGGGTGTTTCCGCCGGCCGAACAGGTTGGATACATTAGTGCCGACCCGGCGCGGATGACTGTGTTTCCGATGCAGAGTGCCGGTCGCGGTGACAATGCCGGCCTGCACCTGATTGCACCCGACCCGACTTTCGCCCGTAACAACAATCTCGATCATAATCCGTCTATCGGTGGTCATGTGGCCCTGCAGGTGGACAACCTCGACGCGGTGATTGAGCGACTCAGGGCGGCCGGTATTCCTTACTCGTTAACCGGCACCTTTGCGATCCCTGGTATGCGACATTTGTATGTGTACGACCCGAGTATGAACTTAATCGAAATTAATGAAATGATTAGCCGGTAAACGGAAACAGTAAAAGAGACTCGACATGACAACAACTAAAACTGCCATCGTAACCGGTGCTGCGCGCGGAATTGGACTGGCGGCGGCGCATCGATTTTTAAGTGAAGGTTATGCGGTGGCGTTTCTCGATAACAATCGTGAAACGCTTCAGGCGACTGTTGCACAAACCAATACCCCCGAACGTGTTTTAAAGCTTGACTGTGATGTGTCGGATGACAAGCAGGTTGGCAACGCCATCGAACAGGTGATTGAAAAATTCGGGCGTATTGATGCGTTGGTAAACAACGCCGGCATTGCCGACTTTATGCCGGTGACCGACACCAGTTTTGCCGTGTGGCAAAACATTCTGGCAACTAATCTTAACGGGCCGTTTCTGTGTTCGCAGGCTTGTATACCGCATATGATCAGTCAGGGTGGTGGTGCAATCGTTAACATCACATCAATATCCGGATTGCGCGCCAGCACGTTGCGAACCGCATACGGTACATCCAAAGCGGCGCTTGCCCATCTCACTAAACAGTTTTCTGCAGAGTTGGGGCAGTATGGTATTCGGGTGAACTCGGTTGCTCCGGGTCCGATTGATACAGCAATGTCAAAGAAAGTTCATACCCCTGAAATTCGTGCCGACTACCACGCACAGATTCCACTCGACAGATACGGTGATGAACAGGAAGTGGCCAACGTTATTTATTTTCTGTGTTCCGATGAAGCAAGCTTTGTTACCGGTCAGGAAATCTGTGCCGATGGCGGTTTTGAAACTACCGGTATTGGCCTGACAACACTGCGTGGACAGCGTTAACGGGAAGGTTAAGCTTTTTTCGCCAGCAGTCGCTTCTCGCGCTGCCAGGTATACAGGCCTGCACAAATAATGATGGCGGTACCAAACCAGGTCCAGCGGTCAGACAACTGATGAAATACAAAGAAGCCGTATAGCGTGCCCCAGATTATTAACGTGTAGTGAATGGGCGCAACAACTACGGCTTCTGCTACTTCGAGTGCTTTTATCACCAGTATCTCTCCGGCAGCTGCCAGTACCGCCATTAGTGCAAGCAGCAATAATTGCAGGGTGCTGTCCGGCGTCTGCCACACCAGTGGCAGTGGTATGGTAATCAGCAGGCTTGCAGTAATAGACGTGTAGGCAATTGTGGTCACGGTACTGTCGGTGTCTGACAACAGCCGGCCAATCACCTGCCTTGCTGCGTAGAATAACGCCGCCAGTACTGCCAGCATCACTGCAGGGTGAATAACACCGAGACCGGGCCTGATAATAATCAGCGCGCCGATAAGTCCAACGGCGACTGCTGTCCAGCGGTGAATACCGACATGTTCACCCAGAATCAACGTACCCATAATGGTTAAGAAAAACGGTGCGACAAATGTGGCTGCGACAACATCGGCAAGCGGCGCGTATTTCACTGCAAAGACAAACAGCAGGGCCGAACAAATCGCCAGTGCTCCGCGACTCAGTTGCAGGGGCAGGCGGGTTGTTTTGAGTAGTCGCGGGCCTTTGATGCACAGCAGCACCAGCACTCCGGCAAACAAACCGAGTTGCCTGAACCAGATGATCTGCACCGGATGAAATGTTTCAGTCAGTAATTTGGCGGTGGTGTCGACGGCAGAAAATATAAACATACCGGTTAGCATCAGTGCTATGCCAAGTTTGCTGTTGGACTGTCGGGTTTTACTGTTATCGGGCAGGTTTGAGATGTTGAATGCTCGGTTAGTATTGCAATCGCCGATGTACTTTTAACAGCGCACGAAGGGCAGCTTCTGCACTACGGTCTTTATACCAGCGTTTATGACAGGGGTCCCGAATTTACGAGGGTTGTTGAGCTAACCGGAGCGGTATCACAGTTTTATTATCAAGAGTTTTTCCAGACTGCCATTAGTACGTTGTAGACCAGACAAAGTACAAGCACTCGTGCGCCTTTATGAAAAAAGTCAGCCCAATTAACAGAGCCCTGCGCCCGGTTGAATCGTCACCGGCTCGAGTAGCGCGTGGTGGCCGGGGTGTTTCCGAAGATCGTCGAATGGTCTCTGATCAGCGGGGTGGTGGCGAACTTCGAGCACGTGTCGGCAGCAATCGTGAGCAAAATGTACCTGCACCTGACAGTCCTCAGGGCAGGGAGCAATTACGTGGCCTGTTTGATGACTACCATAGTCGTGAGCAGGACCGTCAGTTCCAGTACATTGAACAAAGAGTCAATGATGCCGTGGCTGAGCTCAATGCCAGAATCACCACGCAGGAACAGCAGATACAAACCCTGCAGAATACACTCGATTCAGAACGCAGGCTCAGCCAGTCTGCAGTGGCCAACCTGAAGGACCTGTTCGACGGTAACTACAAAGTGATGACAGATATCTCTGAGCGTTACGAAGACAGCCACCAGGCTTTTGTTGAAGACAAAGCCACTTTCGACCGCAGGCTTGAGTTTATTCAGCAGGAATCCCTGGAAAGTACCAATCAGTTGCGCACAGCTATTATCAAGTCGCAGGACGAGGACAGGGTGCAGCTTGCCGAGAGCCTGAGAGCCCTGGCTGACAGCATCGACCGTCGCGACCGATAGAAATTCACGCGGCCTGTGGTGAGCGCTGTATACGCGCTCCTGACAGCTGGCTTCGTCGATCGCTTTCTACTGCGCTTAGAAACCTGGCATTTCCCCACTTTATACCTTCTATCGCGGGTCAACCGAGTCTCATTGTTGTAGTTGCTTCGGCCATGAATAAAAGCCCCTTCAATTGGCTGAATGTTACTGGTTTGCAATAAAGGAATCGCAGATACATAGACTGCGCCTGTTCATTCCTGGCGAAATTGACCGTTAACCCTTGTAACAATTGCTGGTTTGCTTCCTAAGCAAATCATCTTCGACTTAACCAATTGCCTGACAGATCGGAACGGAATGAAAATGGTAAAAACGGAATGGGGTAGTGCCGGCCTGGCAGTCGCACTTTTTTCGCTAATGACCACAAACGGATTCGCAGGCGTCGTCAGCTGTGAGTACGACGACAACGATGAATGGCCGCAGCCGGCAAACAAGGTCTGCCAGACAGAAAGCTCAGAACCACCGATTGGCGCATTGTTGTTGAGTGATGACAGCGCTGCTTCGAGTTCGCGCTGGCCCACCTGTACTTCTGCTGCCATTGATCCTGACGGTGACGGCTGGGGCTGGGAGAACAATGCAAGTTGCCGGGTGCCGGCAACCAACGGGGGGTACCCTGACTGCGCGAGCAGCAGTAGCGACAGTGATGGAGATGGCTGGGGCTGGGAGAACGGTGCATCGTGCAAAGTAACCTCGACACCGAAGACCAGCGACTACCCCGAGTGTGACTATCGTGCGGCAGACCCTGACGGTGATGGCTGGGGTTACGAAAACGGACAAAGCTGTCAGGTCGGTTCGGGTTCCAGGTACCCGATCTGCTCTGCAGCAATTACCGATGTCAACGGCGATGGCTGGGGTTACGAATTTGGCAGCAGTTGCCGGTTTGTTAAGCCAAAGATCTTTAACGGTGTTGTATTTGAGCAGGATTTCGAGTCCGCAGACACAGGTTCCTACGGCGCTGATGAAGTGAACGGTGACTGGGACACGCCAATCTGGCATCTTGGGTTTTCGCAGGGTCGGGTTGACGTAGTTGATGACAGCGAGCGCGGTAAGTCACTTCGAGTTACTTACCCCGCTAATCAGTATGGTGCTGCAGGTGCTGCGGCATTCTTATCAGACCTGCAGTTTGGTGTTGATCTTCCGGCCAGTTACGAAGAGTTGTATGTCGCCTACGATGTAAAGTTTGCAGCAGGTTTTGACTTTGTTCGCGGCGGCAAGTTGCCGGGTTTGTGCGGCTATGACAATACCAAAACTACTTCAAGTGGCTGTAATACCGGTGGCGGTTTCCCCGACGGGTTTGATGGCTGGAGCGCGCGCGGTATGTGGCGTGAAGATGGTGTGCTTGAAAACTATGTTTATCATGCCGGTCAAACCAACTATTACGGCGATGATGAATACTGGGGTGCGGAAGCGCAGCCCGGTCAGTGGCACCGTGTACAGCACAGAGTGGTATTAAATACGCCGGGTGTGGCAAACGGCATTCTCGAGGCGTGGCTCGACGGTAAGAAGGTGCTCAGTGATGACACCTACCTGTTTCGCAACACGGCAAATATAGGCATTAACCTTTTTTACTTCAGTACGTTTTATGGTGGCAACGATTCATCATGGGCGCCTTCGCAGGACCAGTATGTATTCTTCGATAACTTTAGAATATCTACTGATTCAGACATACCTGTGATCGGTGAGGCGGTTGCGTTAAACAACCTGAGCTTAGACGACGATGCTGATGGGGCTGTGACATCCACTGCCAGTTCCGGTGGTGGTGCGTTTAATCCTGTACTGATGTTGCTTCTTATGTTGTTACCTGCAACTGTCCGGGGTATACGCCAGCGAGCAGGGCGCGGCACACTGCGTTAGTTAACGCCCAGGTACTGCATTACTTTGTCCGGCGTCCGCGATAAATCGTGGGCGCTGAGCGTTTCAGGGTTTCGGCCGTTTTCTATAAACGCCACGCGGTCTGCAATGTTCAGTACAGTGTCGATGTGATGTTCGACCAGCACAATAGCGACACCTTCGCTGCGCATTTTGACAGTAACCTCATCTATTAAAGCCACCATCGATGGCTGTAACCCTTCGGTCGGTTCATCGAGTAATAACACACCGGGTTCCGTGCTCAGTGCACGGGCCATAGCAAGCATTTGCTGTTCGCCACCGGACAGAGTCTCAGCACGTTGTTTAAGGCGCTCACGAAGTCGCGGGAATAAATCGAGTACACGCTCACGGGTTTGATGACCGCGACCCTGAACCATTAGGCCCACTTCAATATTCTGCGCTACCGTCAGCTCTGAAAACAGCCGCCGCCCCTGCGGTACATAAGCAATGCCCTGTTTTGGAATGCTGTGAGGCGGCAATGTGTTCAAAGACTTTCCGTTAAAGCGAATTTCTCCGGACTTCAACGGCAGTAAGCCCATAATCGATTTTAACAGCGTAGTCTTACCCGCGCCGTTTCTGCCAAGCAAACACAGAATTTCACCGGGCTCTACGTGAAGAGATACGCCGTACAGCACCTGCACATCTCCGTAGCCCGACTCTATGTTGTTTAGCTCAAGCATGCGAGGTTCCGAGATAGGCGGCCTGAACGTCGGCGTTATTGCGAATTTCCTGCGGTGTACCTTCTGCCAGAACTTCACCGAAGTTCAGCACTGTTATATGGTCGGCAGTGGCCATGACGACATCCATATTATGTTCGATCAAAAGCACCGTGGTTGCACCGGCAATCGATTTAATCAATTGCACAAATGCATCAATCTCACTTGCAGACAGCCCCTGTGTGGGCTCGTCAAGAATAAACAGTTTCGGTGACTGTACCAGACCCATAGCAATTTCAAGTAGCCTTTGATGACCGTAACTCAGGTCACTGGCAATGTGCGAATGTCGGTCGGCCATATTTACCTTGGTTAATGCGTCTTTAACCCGGTGGGCAACTTTACGTGCCGACGCACGGCGGGCAGCCAGTGCAACGTTTTCATGCACGGTCAGTGAAGCAAAGATAGAAGTGATTTGAAACGTGTAGGCCATGCCCTGTGAAATGCGGCGGTGAGCCGGCAGCCTGGTAATGTCCTTACCGGCAAATGTAACCTGACCGCTGGTCGACTCGATACGCCCGCTCAGCATACCGACAAAAGTCGACTTGCCGGCACCGTTCGGACCTATCAGTGCTCTGATTTGTCCTTCCGGCAGATCGAAGTCAACGTTGTTTACCGCGGTCAGTCCGGCGTATTGTTTGGTGAGCCCGCGGGTTGAAAGCAGCGTTACGGCAGCCATGGAAATACCCGTTTACGTAGTTCACCAGCCAGCCCCTGCGGGGCGAACAAAGTCAGCAGTATTAATGCAACACCTGCAATTAACAGATAAGCACTTGTGACCTGGCTTGAAAGATCAATCAGGTAGAACATGAAAACTGTGCCTATCAGCGGGCCAATGGTGGTGCCGGCACCACCAAGTAACACGTACAACAATGGAAAAATTGAATATTGAACAGTCGCGAAAGTAGCGCCGACATAACCAAAAAGCAGCGCATAGGCCGCGCCGGCCGCGCCGGACAAAACCCCTGAGATGATCACCGCCAGCCATTTATGACGATGCACGTTGTAGCCGAGCATTCTGGCTCGCTCTTCGTTTTCCCTGATGGCAACCAGTGTTTTGCCAAAGCCACTGCGTACAATCCAGCCAATCAACAACAGGCATACAGCAAATAAAATGAGCGCGGCAAAGTATCGGTTGTCGGGCTGGCTCAGATCGATTCCGTGTAACACGCGCTGGCCCTGCTGTATCACAAAGCCTTCATCACCACGGGTATATTCACCTAGCCATAAAATAATCAGATAACCGGCCTGGGCGAACATTAGTGTCACAATCATAAAGGCGACACCAGTGGTACGCAGTGCCAGAAATCCAATGACGGTAGAAACGACAACAGCGGCTGCCAGTCCATACAAAATACCGACAGTAGGAGAGACATTCATATGTTGCATGGCAAGTCCCAGACCGTACATGCCTGTGGCAAAAAACAATGCATGTCCGAGGCTTAGTAAGCCTGTGTAGCCAAACAGTATGTTGTAACCCATCGCATAGACGGCCAGTACCATCACACGAGCCAGTACCCCGCTGTGGTATTCGGGCAGCACAAAGTAAAGCGCTGCCATCAATCCGATAATAAACAGGTGGAATACACCGGTCAGTAGCTGATCTTTCATGCGATGCGCTTACCGAACAAGCCCTGCGGTCTGAAGATCAGAACGAATGCCACCAGCAGTGTTGCAATAATTTTTGCCACCGTAGGCGAGAAGAATACTGAAATTATGCCGTCACTCATGCCAATGAAAAGTGCCGCAACTATAGTCCCCGGTATACTGCCCAGCCCACCGATAATGACGACTATAAAAGACAGTAACAGCGGGTCACCTCCCATTAAGTAATGCGCCTGTTGTATGGGCACAATAAGTACCGCTGCCAGTGCTGCAATACCCGCCCCGAGTCCGAATACCAGTGCATAAACTTTATCGACAGGGATGCCATGAGCCAGTGCCATCTCGCGGTCGAGTTGAGTGGCGCGCATAATTAATCCGATGCGGCTTCTGGTCATAAACAGCCATAACCCGATCAGTATGATGGCGGCGGCAGCGATCACTGCGAGTTTGTAACTGGTGGTACTTAACCCCCAGGGCCAGTACATGCTAAAACCATCGGCAGTTTTTTCAAACCAGGGCAGAGCCAGACGCTTATTAAACGGCGCTTCAACCGGGCGTGCTTCCGGTCCGAATGTCATTAGTGTGGTCTGCTGCAGCACATACAGTAGCCCGATAGTCGCAACAATGGTGCGTTCCGGGTCGTAGTTGATACGCCGCAGCACAAAGTGATCGGCGGCCGCTGCAATCGCACCGACAATCAGTGGTGCGGCCAGCAGCGCTAATACAAAACCGACTGCAGGGTGGCCGCCCGCCAGTGTACTGATCCACCAGGCAATGACGGCACCGAGCATAAAAAACTCACCGTGCGCAACGTTAACCACGCGCATGATGCCGAACACGATGCTTAAGCCAACCGCCATCAGGGCCAGAACCGCGGCGTTGACGGCGCCTTCAAGAGACGCAAGAAAAAAGTGCGGACCAAATTCCATTAGAGTAATCGATAACGGGCGCGACAGTGCACGCCATGGTGCGACAGAAGACCGGGTGCGTCAGGCACCCGCTGCAGGCTGCAACAGACTCTGCTGTTGCCACCTGTTAGACTTTAAGTGTAGTAAATCAGAACGACTGTTGTGTGTAGTCGACTTCGTCTTCGTACAGTGTGTCTTCGATGGAAGTGGTATGCGCCAGTATCAGCTTGCCGTCGGTGACCTTTGAAATGTACTGATGGCCAAAGGTCTGATGGGTTTTGCCGTTGAAGCGCTTGGCACCCTGAGGGTGTTCCATTGAGTGCGGCATATCAGACATTGCCTCAACCGCTTCGATAAGCTTGCTGCGATCAGCCGGGCCTTTGTAGTCGGCCGCCTCCATACCGCGCTTGATAATATGCAGAGTTTCCCAGCACCCGAACATGTGTGCATAAGTAGAAACGTCTTTGTCATCAGACACAGAAGCGCCGTTTTCATCGACACCGACTGCCTCGCGGTAGGCTTTGTCGAACTCGGACTGATCTTCCTGTGCGTAACGCGGATTGCCTTCCCAGAAGTAAGTGCCCTCAAGAAATTCAAGACCGGGGCTCGCAATGTCGACCGCTTCGAGGCTGTCGATAAAGCCGAAGATCTCCGGTTTGCTTGGTCCGAAAAATTCACCCATTTCCTTAACGAAGGTCAGCACCGCGGGACCTACCATCACGTGATAGATAACCTCGGTGTCACGAGGAATTTTCGGAAAGTATTTGGTGAACGACGTTTCGGTGGGAGGTATGGCGATTTTCTCGAGAATGGTGCCGCCCTGGGCTTCAAAAGCTGCCGAGAAATAGTCGCGATGATCGTGGCCGAAAGCGAAGTCGGGGAAGATCATGGTGACTTTCTTACCGAGATTTTCTGAAATAAACGGTGCCATTGCCTCGACCTGGCTTTTAACATCGGTTATGCCCGGCTGCAGTGTGTAGCGATTTAGCGCACCGCTGGCTACATGGTGACCTTCGGAAACCACGAAGTAGGGCATTTTCAGCTCACCGGCACGCGGTGCAGAACCATACACAACATGGCTGAAAAGGGTGCCGAAAGACACATCGCAGTTGTGCTGACTGGCAAATTTTTCTACTACTTCGGCACCGCGCTTCGGATCGGTGCCGTCGTCTTCGGCAACAATTTCAATCATTCGCCCGTTAATACCGCCGGCGGCATTGATTTTTTCGACACAGGCCTGGGTAGTGCGGTCGTACCAGCGACCGTAGGCGGCACCAATGCCGGTGCGGTGTACCTGAAACCCGATTTTGATCGGTTCTGCACTGTGTAATTGCGAGTAACCACCCAGCCCCGGAAGTAACCCTGCAGCGGCAACACCACCCGCGCCGGCGGCTAAGGTTTTCAATGCAGTTCGTCTACTGACTTTTACCGGCGATTTTTTGTTTTCTGACATGTTGTCTCCTCGTGGCCTGGATTGAAAATCTGAGCGTCGATGGTGTCTGGGTTGGCGTGATTTGTCCAATAGTTTACGTCAGTGACGAGTCTCGTGCTTTACCGCATCCGTGTGGTTACGCACCCCGCGGGGCGGCAAGCAGCCACAGCCCGAGCAACGTGTACAGCACCATAAAGAACGCCAGTGGAAGCTGGCTAAGCACTGCTGCACGTGGTGAAGGCCACAGTTTCAGCGCAATACGATGCGACAGCAGCAGTGATACCACATGGCCAAACACTACTGCAGTGGCCTGCGTTAGCCAGATGGTTTTGACTGATGAAGCGGTATTGAAAAAACCGGTGGTCACGTAGAACCGCCCAAGCCCGAGCAGATCGCGACCGTTTTGCAGCGGATCTGTGGCGGCTGCCAGTGTGTACTGAATATTCACCATAAAACTGGTCAGAAAGTGAGCAAAGTGATACACCAGAGCGATTGGTAATATGGCAACGGACAACTCGGTAAAAGCGGTTGTAAAGCCAACTGGTGACGCTGTATTTCGGTTAGCCAGCAACTGACCGGCCCGCACGCATACGGCAAAGCTCACAGTCAGTGCCACCACCGCCAGCAGCAATCCGCTGATGGTCTGCACCACCACTGCTGATCTGCCGGGAAACTCAAGCGGGTTGATCCCAATCTGATCAAGCCACCAGAATGTCTCGTTAAGTCCGTCGAAGCTTCCGGTTGCCAGTAATGTCAGCGTAAACACCGCGCCGCTAATTGTCAGGGATGCTTGTCTGTGGTGACCGGTGCATTCGCCGGTCGCATTTGCCAGCCGCCATCCGGGCAGACCAACCGCCAGCCGGCCGTGTTGCACCCCCAGTGGTGCCAGTTGTGCAAAACGCCACATCAGCATGGATATAAACTCCCCCCGGGCAAACCACAGCGAAGTGCCAAACACGGTGGTGGCGCAAATAACAAAAAGCCAGTAGCACAGTGTGAAAGTAGCGAGGCGGGTTGGATCTTCGGGGGCGTTGTCGGCCAGTGCAAAAGCGCTGAACATCAGCAGCAACAACAATCCTGCCCAGCTACCGGTGAATTCCGGCAGTTTCAGTTTTGCCTCAAAGCGACGGCTGATGCCGGCCCACGGGTTGATAAAGTGCCAGAGATTTCCGAACACACCGTGCAGACAGACAATGCCTATCCACCATACAGTCCAGATGGTCAGTGGTAGCAAATTTCGCAGTGGATCGTGGGTGCCGGTATACCCGATAGCGAGCAAGATGATTAACAGGAGCAGTGCGAGCACGCTGCACAATCCGGCAACAGAACGTTTAAACGACCCGGAAAAAGGTATTGAAAATAACAGCACCGGTTTGAACAACCGGCTGATCAGTGCGACAGGCGCAAACACCGTTGCCAGAATGGTGATCACTACTACGCTCACGCCGGAGAATATGTAGGCGTCCGTGGGCAGCAGTAATACAAACCCCTGTTCGGCGGTATGCGCACTGGCAACACCGCAGTAAACAACAGCGGTGATTATGATCAGTGCCGCCGCTCGCACGATACGAAATCGTCGCAGTTGTCCAGGACACCTCAGCCATTCGCCGGTGCCGCTC
>CAYZVB010000020.1:0-9964 GCA_964481315.1 uncultured Granulosicoccaceae bacterium | reverse complement strand
GCTCAGGGTGGTGTGAGCAGATGGAGCGTTTGCTGCGACGCAGTTTTTTAGTGGTGTTGCCAGAAGCATGGACCCGGCGAAAACATCATGAAAAGAACAATCATGTAAACGAACGAGTGTAACAGCAAAAACTCCACATTTGGCATCTGAACAATGGCACATTAAATGCGTTTTACGGTGGTAATCCGTGGACGCTGTACGATCGGATATTCAGTCAATACAGTAATCGCGCAAAGGCACTTTCTTGTCAACAGCACCAAAACCAATCGGGGGTTCTCCGCGCACGGCGCAGTCTTTCTCTGAAATCATGCAGCACTACGTTGTAAATTTCGAGGAGCCTGAAACCCCCTGGCTAAAGCGCCTGTCGCTTAATGAGTCGCGTGTGAATGTGCATTCGCTGCCGAAGTCGTATCGGGTAACCAAGCGGATCATCGATGTTGTCGGATCGATTTTTCTCGGTATTGTGTTGATGCCGGTATGGTGTATTTTCCCTCTGCTGGTAAAAATGACAGCAGGTCCCGGGCCGGTCATTTTCAAACAAACCCGGGTTGGTTTGAACAACCGCGTCACGGCGGCTAACGAAACGCAGGATTGGTCGGGCGAAGATCGTCGTGCAACGTTTGCCTACGGTAAACACTTCACTATTTATAAGTTCCGCACCATGATCAACGAGGCGGAAAAAAACGGTGCGCAGTTTGCGCAGAAAAATGATGCTCGTGTAACACGTATCGGGCGTTTTATGCGCATGACACGCATTGATGAAATACCGCAGCTTATTAATGTGCTGAAGGGCGAGATGAGCCTTGTCGGACCGCGCCCCGAACGACCGGAGTTTGTCGATAAATTATCCAACGAAATTCCCGGTTACTTAAACCGCCTCGGGTTACGTCCCGGTTTAACTGGCATAGCGCAAATCGAAAACGGTTACGACAGCGACACCGAGAGTATTCGTCGCAAAATTGCGTATGATTTACAGTATCTGCGCAACTGCAGTGTGCTGAACGATTTTAAAATTCTCTGGCGAACCGTTTACGTAGTACTGACCGGTAAGGGCGCGCTGTAACTTCTCCCGGTTACCTGTGCGCCTTTTGTTTTTGGCGACAGTAACTATTTGTGCTTCAATGGTGAAACCCGCTCAGACAGTTCTGTTGTCTGCGCAAACCACATCATGTAAGCAGGGGGAATTCTCATTAGCATTAGTAGCGTTTTTGCGCGTGTAGTCGCAATGATCGGGGCAGGCGCGATTCTTATGCGCCGCTGGGGGAAAGATACCGAAACACCGGCAATTGGTTTGCAGCCGGAAATTCCTGAAGCAAAGCCGCAAAATATTCCCACGCTTAAAATGCCGACCGCCAAAGGCTGGGAGCCGGGGCACGTCCCGCAGGCTGCGCCCGGGTTGGCGGTGAACGCTTTTGCCAGCGGATTGCTGCATCCGCGCTGGATATATGTATTACCGAACAACGATGTGCTGGTGGCCGAAGCGCTGCAGGAAGCCGGAACCATTAAAACCGCGTTCGACTATGCGATCTACAGCACTATGAAACGTGCTGCTGCGGTTGGTGTTTCAGCAAACCGCATTTCACTGTTTCGCGACACTGACGGAGACGGGGTAGCCGAGACTCATAAAATTTTTCTTGATCAGCAGAATCAGCCGTTCGGCATGGCCCTGGTGGACAGTACGTTTTACGTTGGTAACACCGACGGGGTGGTGGCTTTTGACTACACAGTGGGCGCTGACAATCTCACCGGTGAAGGTCGTCGGCTGGTCGAGTTTAAGCCCGGCGGGCACTGGACGCGCAGTCTGATTGTCAGTGAAGATCAGTCGAAGATATACGCCGGTGTCGGGTCGCTTAGTAACATTGCCGATCACGGGTTCGAAGCCGAAGAGGGACGCGCTGCGATTTACGAGCTCGACCTGGCTTCAGGCCAAAGCCGGATATTTGCCGGCGGGCTGCGCAATCCGGTCGGTATGGCATGGGAGCCGAATACCGGTGCGCTGTGGACAGTAGTCAATGAGCGCGATGGTCTCGGTGACGAAGTCCCTCCTGATTATCTTACCTCGGTGAAAGACGGTGGCTTTTATGGCTGGCCATATTGTTACTGGGGAAAAACCATTGATGATCGCGTACCGCAGGACCCTCAGATTGTTGCTACCGCAATCAAGCCGGATTACGCGCTTGGCGGGCATACTGCGTCGCTTGGTTTGTGCTGGATGCCTGCCGGTACGCTGCCGGGCTTTGAAGTCGACGGTATGGTGATTGGTCAGCACGGGTCCTGGAACCGCAGCAATCTCAGTGGTTACAAGGTGATTTTCGTGCCGTTTAAAAACGGCCGACCCGCCGGTGCACACAGGGATATTCTGAGTGGATTTTTAGCGCCGGATGAAAAAGTATCCTACGGGAGGCCTGTCGGTGTGACTATTGGTCCCGGTCCGTGCCTGCTGGTAGCCGACGATGTGGGTAACGTGATTTGGCGGGTTACCGGAGCGGCGCAACAGTAAAGTGTGAAGTCGACAGGTCGATACATTCGACATTGTGATGCGGGTGCGCCGGACATTGGCCCGGTACGGCTTGAAAGGTCGTTCCGGTTAAGTTGAGCTGGCATGCGAGTCGCATGACTGATCCCAGGGTCCGGATGCTCATGCTTTTCAGCCAAATGACGTAACGGCAGGCAGGGCATTTTGCCGTTCTGAGTCAACGGCTGCGCAACAGCGGTGTTATTGCGAAGACCGGCGTGTCAGTCGCCCAGCGATGCTGTCGAACGGAAGGCCAATGCAAGTACACAATGGCGTAGTTGCCATTCTTACAGACGAGTACATTGATTATCGAAAGATACTCGTCGACCGTATTAGCTCAGTGCTTCAGGACGAAGGCTTTGGCACCGTTTGTCTTGCCGGCCGCAAACTCTCCCCGCAAAGCGAATATCACGTCAGTTACGATGTCTGTAATCGAGTTTATGCGCTTGCCGAACAGGCGCAGTTTGACGGCATTGTCTGCCTGGCCGGTGCTCTGGCCAGTGACGACGTTTCTTTGCTTGGCAGACTGGTCAGAAAATTTTCTACGCCACTGGTAACTCTGGGCCTGCCTGCCGATGGCAGGTCTGCGGTGCTGTTTAACGATGTTGCCGGTATGCAGGATCTGATGAAGCATCTGCTTGTCGACTCCGAACGCAGAAACTTCGCGTTTATCCGCGGCAAGGATCACGACAAATATTCAATGGAGCGTGAGGACGTGTTTCGGCAGATGCTCATGCAGCGCGGTTATGCCGTCAACGAATCCCGTTTTGTTTACGGCAACTATGATTCGTTCGATGCCTACCGCGTTACTCTTGAGTTGTTAAACAATGACCGCGATATCGATGTCATTGTCGCCGCCAACGATTCCATGGCGCTGGGTGCCGCCAGAGCGGTCAATGCACTTGGACTGCGAATACCGCAGGATGTCCTGGTGTCCGGTTTTGACGATACACCGGAAACCACCAGAAACGCACCGGCGCTCACCAGTGTCAGGCAACCGCTGACACAGATGGCTGAAAAGTGCGCGCGTGAGCTGATCAATCAGATTTTTGCCAGAAAGCACGGCAGGGATCTGCCACCGCAACAATACCTCGGTCACAGCGAACTGGTTGTTCGAGGTTCAACACTGGTCGCTGAACATAACCTGCCACGCGACTCTACGCTCGATCTCGATCGACTGAACGGATTGTTGCAGGCGCTGATGTCGGGCCTTGCCCAGCCCTCGCGTGTCGATATTGACAGCATTTCATCTGCGCTGTGGGACACCCTGACCAACGGCAGTGATGTTTTTCCACAGTATTGTCGCGAGCTGCTGCAGGCACCGATCGAATCGTCAGAAGTGCACTGGTGGACGAACCTTTGCCATCACATAGAAACGCTGGCTTCTGCGCACCTGTCACAGAACAACCGTATCAATGAATTACCGTTAATCAGCGCCAGCCTGGCGGGTATTAACGAAAAAATCTGGTCCGTTAACATGGACCGTGAGTTTGAAGTCAGACGACTTGAAAACGTGCAAAGCGAAATCCAGTTGCAGATGAGTGCCTGTACTGAATTTACGCAGATACTATCGACCATGGCGCGATGGCTGGAAACCACCGGGGCACGGCGTTGTTTTCTGGTTAAGTTTGATCAGCCATCTCCTGAGCTGCATGAATTTTCATCGGTGATTCAGGTTTATCGAAACGGTGAAATAGAGTTTTCTCCGCAGCAGCCGTTTCGCACGCGCCTGTTGTTACCTGCATCAATGGCAGATGAACTTCGCAAGGGACTGCTGGTTCTGAACCCGGTGTTTGCCGGTAGTGATTTGTTTGGTTATCTGTTGTTGGATCCGACCGGCCTTGATCGCCTTAATATTGCGTCTACTGCCTATTCGCTGGGTAATGCAATGCGTAATCAGTACCTGATAAACAAGCTTGAAATGCAAACCGACAATCTGCAAAAGGTTAATAAAGATCTGGTGCAGATAGCTAACTATGATGCCCTGACCAAGCTGCCAAACCGACTGCATTTTCAGCAGTATCTACACGACAGCTGCAACACTACTATTGTGCAGAAACAGCAGATGTGTCTGCTGTTTATTGACCTTGACGGTTTTAAACTGATTAATGATTCACTTGGCCATGGTGCCGGTGATTTATTGCTGCGTATTGTCGCAAAACGTTTAAATAAAGTGGTAGAAAATGCATCATCGGGTGGCGGGTTTATCTCGCGGCTGGGTGGTGATGAATTTACCGTGATACTCAACGACATCGATAGCAGTTTAACCGTCGAGAGACTGGCTAACGACCTGTTGCATACGGTCAGTCAGCCGTATTCGCTTGGCGACAGCGTTGTTAATGTATCCGCCAGTATCGGCTATGCCTTTTTCCCCCAGCACGGCTCAACGGCCAGGGAGTTACTGAAATCTGCCGACGTCGCAATGTATCGAGCCAAGGAGCTTGGCAAGAATCGTATTGCCAGATACACGCCTGACATGAGTAAAGAAGCCGGTAGTCAGTACGAGCTTGATCAGGCATTGAGGGAGGCATTGACGAACGGTGAGTTGCAAATGTACTTTCAACCGAGAATTGATCTTGCTACCGGAGAGATGTGTGCGGTTGAAGCACTGATGCGCTGGATAGTTCAAACCCTTAAAGGGGAAGAAGTACGTTCAACTCCTGACGTCTTTATTCCGGTCGCTGAGAAGAGCGGCTTTATCGGTCAGCTCGATACTTACGCGCTCGAGACCTGTTGTGCACAGTGTCGGGAATGGGCGCAAGCCTCGATGCCACTGGTTATCTCGATCAATCTTTCTGTTGTGGTGTTGCAGCAGGACGATTTTGTCGAATCATTTATTGAGATTGTGCAAAAATATCAGGTCGATCCATCGTTAATTGAGCTCGAGATTACTGAAAGCGCTGCAATGAAAAACGTCCAGTCCAATGTGGAAAAGCTGGGCAGGCTGCGCGAGTTTGGTGTGGGTATATCGATAGACGATTTTGGAACCGGCTATTCCTCACTGAATTATCTGAAAAAGCTACCGGTCAACAACCTCAAGGTGGATCGCACTTTTATTCAGGACATCACGGCTGAAAACGGTAATACAGGAACCGATGCCGCTATCGTCAAGTCAGTGGTGGCACTTGGTAAAAGTATGGAGTTCGTGCTGGTTGCCGAAGGTATTGAAACCCAACAGCAACTCGACTTTGTCAAAGGGCTCGGGTGCGATCAGGCGCAGGGATACTTCTTTTCACGCCCCGTACCTGCTGCCGTAATTACCGAAAGACTGTTTGCAGCACGGCAGCTTAAGCGCGCAGCGTAGCCGTATTCAGGCGGCGGCTCAGTGCAATTGCATGTTGCCCGGCTGATCGCGATGTTCACTGCTAATTGAAGTACGAAGGTTGTGCTGTTGTTGTAGCAGTGATGTGCGTTCGGGAAATATCATCAGTTGATAGTCCAGACAATCCAGCACGGTTGAAAGGTCGCGTTTGTTCCAGTAAACCACTTTTAAATTCTCAAGCAACCGGCATAGAATATCGTGACTGGTGGCGGCATTGAAGTGAGCAGGGTCCGGGTCAATGGTGTGGTTTGTAATGCGTTGGTAGCACTGTTGCCGGGTGACTTGCTGACCTTCAAAAACATCGACCAGGTGTTCGACACCCGAGTGATTTACCGACAATAGAAAATGACCCGGAAAACCGACACCGTGCGCTTTCAGGTCCGGTATGTTCAGCCGTTCAATAACTGCCAGATACAGTATCGCAAGCGATATTGGTATGCCTTTCCTTTCGATCAGTACCTGGTCGAGCAGACTGTTGTCCTGGTGATAATAGTCTTCCCGGTTACCGCGAAACCCCTGACTGGTAAAAAACGCCAGCAGCGACTCTGTATGATTTGTTTGTGCTGCCGCGGCTTCGGAGGCCAGTTCGTCGATCAGACTTAGTTGATGGTCAATGTCCAGTTGTGGTCGAAAGTGCCGTGCGACCACTAACGCACCCAATGCCAGATCGAAGGTGTTACCGGTAACCGTTTTTAAGAAGTGTTTTTTGTTATTCATTTAGCCGCGCCAGATACGGTGGCCGCCGGTATCGATATGAAAGCGATTGCGGCCATACAGACCGAGCCCCATGTTCAGGTGCTTGCCGTGCATACGCCACACCGCCAGAAGCTTTTGATGCAGCTCGTCGCGATCTGTGCCGGCCTGTGGAATAACATCAAGTGCAGCGAATTCCAGATGTTTGCTGCGCCGTGCGCCGCCGGCCAGCACATTGTATTTTTCTGTGCGGAACCCCGACACCACCTCGACCGGTCCGACCGAAGGAATAACAAACCGCTGCATGAGCTTCAATGTACGAACCATTTTGGGCCACAGGGGCCGGTCGGGTATGGCGTACTTTGGCTGTTGTTTGGATTGCCAGTCGGTGCCCTGTTTAATTAACTGATCAATCGGTATTACATCATGCACATCATGAAGTGCAAGGTATGCCTGCAGGTCTGCCAGTTCCCGATGGCTGTTGGTATGATTAACAAACTGTTGCAGGTCTGGCGAGAGCGGTGGAGCCACCGGTCGGCTTGCGCAGGAACTACATAAGATAATGGTTATTAAGATAACCGCAGTGTTTTTTATTGTCATCGGTTAATCATGTTTTAGCGGGGGCAGCAGAGCGTACACTGTCAGCAAACTTATTTCATTGAGTTTGCTCGTTTCTGTTGTCCCGTCCCGGAGGAGAACAATGAAGGTAACTGGTACCACACCCATTCTGAACGTTTCCGATATGCAGGCGTCTTTTGCATGGTTTGAATCCATTGGCTGGAAGAAAGGGTGGGAGTGGGGCGATCCGGTCGGTTTCGGTGGAGTCTGCAACGGCGACTGCGAAATATTCCTTTGTCACGGCGGGCAGGGCGGTCGTGGTAGAGGCACTAACCGGCAAACGTTCGGTGCATCAGACTCAGAAACACAAGATAGTGGTGTGTGGATGTCATGGTGGGTGGAAGATGTTGATCAAGCCCATCAACTGTGTCTCGACAATGGTGTTGAAGTAACCTGGCCGCCAACCGACATGCCGTGGAATGTCAGGGAGATGCATATACGTCACCCGGATGGTCATGTCTTCCGTGTAGGCTGTCCCACGGTTGACGAATCTACGTCATAACTGTTGATTACAAAACTTAAACCGCGTCAGTGGTAACTGGTGTTTTGGTAAATAGCAGCTACGGCATGGACTGTGCTCAGACAGTGATTCGGGCGTTGCGCAAACAATCGGATGACCGGATGTTTGCCAGGTGGGCGATGGCCCGGTCTGTACGCTTCTTCAAACGCTAACCGGGCGTTTGTGCATTGCATAGCCGCTGAATCGTCTGCGGTGTTGTTGCGTGACACTGCACCGATACCGCATGGCTTGAAGTGAACAGATCCGGATCAGCACTCTTTGCGTGGCACCTGCTTTTACTTTCTCTCTACCGGAGTTGCCAAAATGAAGTTACTTGCAAGTGTGTCGGCGATGTTTGCCTGCAGTGGGCTCGCTGTCGCTGCAGACATGAACAGCGTGTTGCCTGACGCGAAACCGGGTGAGTGTTATGCACGGGTAATGATCCCGGCGCAATACCGCACCGAAAAATCAACAGTAGTGGTACGTGAGGCTAGCGAGCGCCTGTCTATCGTACCGGCTAAATATGAATGGGACACCGAACGGGTACTGGTCAGTGAAGCAGGTGTCGATCTAAAAGTCATGCCCGCAACCTTTAAAACCGAAACCGAAGTGATCGAAGTGGCGCCGGCTGAATCTGCCTGGGTGACCGGTTCAATGTACAGCAGCGTCAAGGCTAACCCGGGTGTGCTCTCGCTTGCACAACGTGCCGGTGTACCTGTCGACAGCGCGGAGTCCGGTCAGTGTTTCGCAGAATACTTCAAAGCGCCAACCTTTGAGACCGTATCTGAGCGGGTACTGGTTTCTGAAGCTTCCGAGTCCATTAAAGTGCAGCCGGCACGTTATGAGTGGGTTGAAAAGCAGCAAATGATTGCTTCTGCTACGCAAAAAATGATCGAAGTCCCTGCTTCGTTTGAGACTGTTCAGGAGCGTGTGCTGGTTGAAGATGCCAAAGTAGTGTGGAAGAAAGGTCGCGGTGCGGTTGAGAAAATCGACAACGCTTCCGGTGAGATCATGTGTCTAGTTGAAATTCCTGCGGTATACAAAACCATTGAAAAAACAGTCATGAAAGCGGCACCGGCTTCCAAAATGATTGAGGTACCGGCGAAGTTCGAAAATGTCCGCGTACGCAGACTGGTGGAGCCCGCGCGTCAGGTTCGCACGGAAATCCCTGCACGTTACCGCGATGTGAGTATCAGGAAAAAAGTGTCTGACGGCGAACATGTATGGCTGCAGCAGTCCGGCCATGAGTCTGCCGATAACATGCGCAAAACAGGTAACGTTATCTGTAAAAAGGATATTCCGGCAAAAACCACAACCATCAGCAAATCGGTGGTAGCGACGCCGGCGACTGTGACAGAGGTTGAAATACCAGCAAAGTATCAGGACAAACGTGTAAAGCGTTTACTTGCTAAAGCAATGCAGTCAACAATTGCCATTCCTGCGGTAACGCGTGAAGTAAACAAGCGGGTGAAAACTACTGATGCACGTCTTGAATGGCGTCCGGTTCTGTGTGAAACCAATACCACACAACGCACCATCAGCAAGTTGCAACAGGCGTTGTCTGACACTGGTTATCACGTCGGTGATATCAACGGCGAGATGACGCATGACACACAGAGCGCCATTGAGCAGTTTCAGCGTGCGAACGGTATGGCCACCGGTGGTCTGACCCTTGAAGTGCTGAATAAGCTGGGTATCAGCCCGGGTTAAGAAATACTGCTGCGGCAGGGATGCCGGAAACTTGGCAAGTGAGCCTGTTAGAGGCTCACTTCGGGTCAAATTATCCACGTATTGACGTCTTTTGAGTGACCGGAGTGACAAAACTCCGACCCGTAAATACCGTCGCAAAAAAAACAGCAGATATTTACTGCTGTTTCTGGCGACTTGCGGATTAAAGCCTACACTCAGAATGCTGTATTTCAACTTCGTCAATAGCGGACCCGTAAATGTTCCAACTACACTCAAGAAGTATCCAGACAACCGATGGAACGGAAAGAAAGAAGTCGTATCGCCGTTTGCCAACGGTAGCCGTCACTCTATTCGCCAGTGCTGCAATTGTGAAAGCACTGGTATCTGCCGAGGCAGACGCTGCAGCGAATGCTGAGGTTGCAACTACCCATCTGACAACCACACCAACCACCATCGCAACAGCCGTGGGCGACAGTCTCGATGAGGCTACCACGCTGCAGTCGTTTCAGGTTGCGCAGCTGACAGTCGAAGGTTCAGGGACCCAGACATTAATCGACGGCGAAATGCTGCTGGCCCGTACCAGAGAGCTGATGGAAGTCGACAACCGCGAAGTAGATGAGGTCGCGGC
>CAYZVB010000019.1:14245-29544 GCA_964481315.1 uncultured Granulosicoccaceae bacterium | reverse complement strand
CTGTAGTTTTATCTGCTATTACAGTCGTTTACTCTATTTCAGCAGACTCTACATAACGCGGCCAGTCACCATGCACGAAAGCATCGTCAGTGTTACCAGTGCCCATGGCGCTATACCGGCTTTTTATGTAGTACCGGATCTTGACGCAAAATGGCCTGCAGTAATCTTTTACATGGACGCGCCAGGCATTCGCGAAGAACTGCATAACATGGCGCGCCGCATTGCAGTACAGGGTTATGCGTGCATTGTGCCCGACCTGTACCACCGTTACGGCAGCATACGGTTTGATGTGCCGCGGCGCGATGAAGCCATGACATCAGTGATACTGGCCGCCTACCGCGGACTGACAGATGCCAACATCAACGAGGACACCGCAGGTGTTATTGCATACCTTGATGGTCGCGCTGAAGTACTGTCCGATAAAATCGGCAGCGTCGGTTACTGCATGAGCGGCAGGTTTGTCACCACCACAGCCAAACAGTTTACCGACCGGTTTGCCTGTGCCGCATCACTGTATGGCACGCGCCTGGTCACCGACGATCCCGACTCGCCGCACCTGCACCTTAAAGGTATTCAGGCCGAGCTTTACTACGGGTTCGGCAGCCTTGACTCCTACACCCCGCCCGCATACATCAATACTTTCAAAAACAGCCTCGAGGCTGCCGGTATAAAGCACGACATAGATGTGTTTGAAAACGCTGATCACGGTTATTGCTTTGCAGAGCGCGCAACGTATGATCCGGTTGCCGCCGAGGCAAGTTGGAACAAGGTTTTTAAGCTATTTTCCCGCAACCTGCCAAAAGCCTGAAGCACCCGTTACACAACTTTGCATCCGGCTGCCGGAAACATTGTGTTAAAGACCACGACGGCTGTCATGCAACAGCCAGGCGCTCCATGCCGCAAGTATTGAAAACAGACTCGCGCCAAGCATTACTTCGATAAACGCCCGGTCAAGCGCACCCGACATTACACTCTGCGCCGTCGCCTGCAGATTCACCGGCAGCGAGGTTAGATCGGCCTGTGAGATCGCGTCAGCCGATTCATAGACAACCTGTCCCACCACTGATTGTTGCGCTTCGTCGGTAACATTTTCAACAAGCCTGCCATCGAGGTGAAAACGATAGCGCAACGCCAGTATTGCCCCAAACAGAGCAATAGACAGCAAGTGTCCGATTCGCGTCACGCCATGATTAATACCGGAAGCCAGTCCGCTTTCATCGGTGTTAACACTGTTTAGTACACCTGTTGTCAATGGCGTTACCATCAGCCCGGCAGATAATCCGAACAACGCCATCACAACCGCGCCGGCCCACGGTGTTCTAAGCCATACAACTGCACAGGCACCGGCGGTCACCGCCGCCATGCAAAGCGCACTCATGATCATCGGGGTTCGATAACCAATGCGGTCGGCCCAGCCACCAACCGGACGTGCCATTAAACTAATACATACTCCCATCGGCAGCATATTCAGCGCTGCGGTTGATGCGCTCAGCCGCAACGATGAGATAAGCAGGTACGGCATTAAAAACATCACCGCTGCAAACGTTGCGAATATAGTCAGGCAATAAACATTCAATAACACAAACTCTCTATTGGCCAGAAAGTGTGCCGGTAAAATGGGTGCTTTGGCCTGCTGTTCCCAGAAATAAAACAACAGCAATGCAACTACGCCAGCCAACCAGCCGGGCCATACATGCACAGAGCTAATCGAATACAGTGAAAGATTGATGGTGGCAAAAACAAACGCCCCCAGACCGGCCACCAGCAACACTGCACCGGGCCAGTCGAGTGGCACAGGTGTGCGTTCGCTGCCCCGCGGTACAGCTACCCTTGCCAGCACAAAAGCCAGCAGGCCCAGCGGCAGGTTAACCCAAAACGCATAGGGCCAGCCGCCGTTATCAACCAGGAACCCGCCAATCACCGGCCCCGCGGCGGCGGAAGCAGACGCCGAGGCAGACCATATGCCAACCGCCTTTCCGCGTTGCTCCGGCGGGTAAAGGCGGGCAATAATCGACAGCGATTGCGGCAGCATCAGAGCCGCACCTATCCCCTGTACACTGCGCGCAATAATCAGCCAGACGCTGTCTGGTGCAGCAGCACAGCCAGCCGATGCGAGCGTAAACACTGCAATACCAATAAGAAACAACCTGCGCGGTCCGTAACGATCCCCCAGCGACCCGCTAACCACCAGCAACGCACACAAGGCCAGTAAGTAGCTATTGGCCACCCACTGCAGTGCCGCAAAGCTGGTGCCCAGATCATGCTGAATACTCGGCAACGCGATATGAACAATAGTGCCATCGATAAACCCCATACTCGATGCAATAATGGTCGACGCAAGTGCACTGCCACGCTGCCACGCGGTTAACTGAGTCATGTTATAAGTGAATACGCCAACAGAAGAGATACCAATGAATTACCGACTGTACTACGCCTCCGGCAGCGCTTCCATGGGTGTCAGAGTATTGCTCGAAGAAATCGGTGCAACCTATGACCTGATCGAAACCACCATAGACACAACAAAACCGCGACCACCCGAACAACTGGCGCTAAACCCCAACGGCTGGATACCGGTGTTGCTGTGGCAGGACAAGGCCATGTACGAATGTGCGGCGATCACTATTTTTCTTTGCGACAGACACCCGCAGGCAAAACTGGCGCCGCCGGCAGACTCTGACCTGCGCGGTCTTTTTCTGCAAACCCTGGTGTACTTTTCAAGCTCGGTACAAAACGCATTTCAGCTGAGCTACTACCCGGACCGATTTGCAAATACCAGTGAAGATGAACCGGGTGCACAACGCCGCGGCAACAGAAGACTTAACGAAACCTGGCAGGTTATAGATGAGCAGATTGGCAGCAATAAATGGATACTGGGCGATCAGTTTAGCGCTGCCGATATCTATTTATACATGCTGACAACCTGGCTCGACTCGTCACTCGGCCACCCGCAGGTATCAAATTTCCCCAACGTTATGCGAATAGCCAACGCAGTGGATAACAGACCGAGCATTCAGCGGGTTTATCGCAACAAAACCTAAAGCCGTAACATTTACGACTGAGTACGGCTCTGGTAGTAAGCAACAACTCGCGGGTCTTCACTAATACGCTGTTGATGTTCCATTAGCGTTGGCGCCAGACTTTGAACGATATCTCCCGGCACATGTTCCAGACGACCCGACGCGAGCGACCTGACCTGCACAAACGCTTTCAAATCGGCCATTGTCAACTGGCCGTCGGCAAAGTAGTTTCCACCACCCCGCTCGAGCAATTCTGCGGTACCATTTAAAAATACCGTAATACGACCTTCAGTCAGCTGTTTGCGTGCTTCAGCCAAAGCTTCGCCTTCAAGGCCGAATGTCTGTACTACGTAATGCGTCAGATCTTCCATCGCACCCATTACCTCATCACAATAAAGCGCCTGTAAAGCATCTGCCGGATACAAACCCGCCATTCGACCCACATAACGACTTAATGCATTGGATTGCGTGACCTGCACGCCATCTATTTCCAGTACAGGCACTGCACGGAAACGCAAGTCACCACGTTGTTCGCCAAACTCCTGAAAACTGATGCGATGGTCTTCAAACTCAATACCTGCCGCATGCAAGCCAATGCGAATCGGTTCGGCACGCCCGCCGTCTATGTCAAAGTAGGTCAGTTCATAACTCGGCATTCGCCACTCCTGAAATGGTATTTAATCCGGTAAACCAGCGCGCAGTCTACCTATGTTTCCGGCAGGGTGCGAAGTATTAAACCTTTATTAATGTGTCATTGCGTAAATCAAATAATTTATCCCGAACCGGTATGCCAGTGATGTCATTGGTACCGGGTAGACGGGGTCGTCGGCATGCTCCCAGGCATCACCCATATCCATATTAAAATTAATTGCCACCATCAGCCTGTTGTTTTCATCATAGATGCCCCGCCAGCGTGCAGGCGTATGTGGCATTTCAACGACTATGTCGGCCCCGCTTTGAAACAGGTGCCTGCGTCCGGGAATTTGCGTTCGCTGTTCAAGCTCATAGAGCACATGGAGTAACTCATCTCCACCGGGAATATCAACAATATTGTATTCCGGCAGTACCCGCAGCATCACTTGTGCAAAAGTATCCCACTGCTGTGGCCCGTGAAAGTCATCAACAACCATAAAGCCGCCACGCAGCAGATATTCACGTAATTGCTGCTGCTCTGCCCTGCCGAGTGACCAGCGTCCAACCTGCTGCACAAACAACCACGGGTAATCAAAGATGGCATCGTCAGTAAGACGGATATGTCTGCTGTCCGGGGCGATGTCTACCCGCGTGTAGCGCATCACGCCGCCGGTGAAATGTTCTTCTGCATCCGGCCAGTCAATCGCCCACCACGGCCTGCCCGGCCCCCAGGTGCTGTGTAGGTTATGGTCAAATATAAGCCGTGCCATTTCAAATTCAGATACCGGCGGCTCACTGGTATTTGTATTATCGTACGACTGTGCGGCAGCGACCTGCAAAGACCCCAGCAACAACACAGCTAACCGGAAAAATAATCTGCGCATTGTCATCGCGGTGCCTGGCACAATTGACTGTTAGGCGACGCAGCGGCTAAAAATTTGTGACGCAGTTTGAACATCGCTACATGCTGCCACCGGTCGTGCGCTTTGGCAATTCCGGCCAGCCGTGGTAAGCAGGCGAGACCAGACGGCACTAAAGCTATGGCAGACAACAATCAAAATAGCGGTGTGATTTTTTTGTGATTCTTTCGCGCTCCAATGTTTAGAACTGCAACCGAACCATACTGATGCCGGTTCGTCTTATTCCGTGAATCAGCCAATTACCTCTATTAATTTCCCATTCACGGAGAACAGCATGTCAAAAACTATTTCAACACCTTCAAGCCTGCGTCTGGCGCTGATGTTTCTGGCACTGGCGTTTTTCTCTGCCGGTAGCATGAACAACGCTCTTGCAATGGCCGACAGCGAAGGCACCTGGGTTAACAAGCAGTACAAAATCAAAGGAGCGTGGGAAATCGAAAACAGAGACGGACAAACCATCATCAGGTTTAAAGACGGCTTTAAAACTAAAGGCGGACCTGATCTAAAAGTATTTTTGTCTAAAAAGGACATAAAGGATGTCAACGGTAAAAATGCGACGTCTGACAGCGTGTTTATATCAAAACTGAAAAGCAAAAAAGGCAATCAGGAATACGTGTTACCTGCTGGCATTGATATCAATGATTACGCTTCCCTGCTAATACATTGCGAAGCCTTTAGCGTGTTGTGGGGTGGTGCTAACATCTGATCAATACCATGAAGCGGGTATAGCGGCGACTAACGCTGCTATACCCTGCAGTATCAGCACAGACTGTACTGGCTGTTGTCACGCAAATCGCACACAACACCGGTGGCGTTAACCATAGGTACAGTCGCTCACACCACTGACATCTGAACTTTACCCGCGCAAGCCGGTAAAGACCATGCAAGCTGCGATGTTAATTCAGACGCACCTACTAACCCAACAACTCCAAAAATTCCACTCAGTACAAATGCAAAAACTGCTTGTACCGTCCAGCTGTCTCAAATGAACCGCAGGCATTCTGATATGCACCGGTAAAACCGATCAGACTATATTGATGCTCACCTCCAACAGTAATCCAGCTGCCAGCTGACATCTGAGCCACAAGCCGGAAAAATTCAGAAGCCTTGTGCGATACCGCGATATCATCACCGAACCTGCTGAGCGGCAACCTAATCCCGGGCAGACCGTCAATTGCCACGGTAACTCCTGAACCCGACACGGCACTCATTATTTTCCGATCAAAAAGCAGATAGAAACGATTGTCTGAAAGGCAGACAAACCTCAGTGTTCCGGATGAAGTCGCAACACTTTTTGCAACCATAAACCCATAGCTTAAATCCGACATGGTGCGTGTATTCAAATAACCGCTCCACGCCGCATTTACACGAAGTGGCAGTATCAGTAAGGCAACTACCATCAAGTAGTACGTTGTTTTGTTGAGCATAAACGAGTGGTCAGATCACGTGGTATTCAGTGGCTTTTACGTATTCAGCGGAAAATCGAAGCCAGGGTCTCAACTTCTACCAGCGAATGATGAATATACCCCTGGTGTCCATTCGAAGTACGCGCCAGAAACCACTGACCGTTGGTTTCCAGCGCCTGAACTGATTCTCCCTTCGGCAGAATTGCACTGACAGGCCCACCTTCGAGCGGTTCAACTATCAGTTCAGCAGCTTTATGATTCACCACAAGCTTTGTAAACGGATCACCGGCATCCAGCGCCAGAAACGGAATCGACTTCCCGACGGATCGGCTAACTGCTTTAGCCGGCTCAGCTGACGCTTTTTTAATGTACGGCGTAATGCGGTTAATGACATCTGCCACCATTGTTTCCGAAGCGTCAGTAACACGTAATACCTGTCCGTCTTCCGCAAGCATGGCAACAATTACGATAGCAGGCTTTATTTCAGCAAGCGCTTCGTGCAACGGCTGGCTGTTGATATTTTGCAATGTTGACGGCACGGCAGGCGACGTAAGCATTGTCGCGTCAGAATGTGTTGCAGCTACCGCCCCGGGCACAATGCCATCAAACCATCCGGCTGTATTAATCACAGCAGCCGGCAGAACTGCACCCTCACCCGGCTCTGTACGTGACTCAGATTCTCGTGACAGGGATTCACCTGTGCCGGTCATTAACCAGTTAAAAGATACCAGTAGTGCCGCGGCAACAATCACCGTATCGGCAGTGACACGCAAACCGGAGCGTAGCAGCGCAAGCGACGCTACGGGTTTTAGCGCCACCCCCGGTCGCGGTGCAATACGCGCTTTTCGACGTACCCGACCTGCAAGAATCGCAATCACAAACGCGGTATATAAAGTCAGCAGATAAAGCGGGTATGCAAGCAACACAGGATCAAAACGCCCAACCGACAACACGGCACACACCGACGCTATCAGCGACACCACCCACGTAGTGAGCGTTTCACTGTCCGGGTCTCTATACGCCTTGACTGCAGTAGCCAGCCCGCCGAGTAAACTGATACTGATGGTAATTGCTAACGCATAAGTAGCTGTTTCAGTGAAGTACCACAACACCAGACCCATCGCTGCAACTGACAGCACCGCATAGTCGGAGCGAGGCAGATAGGCGCCGATGCCGGTTCGTATGGACAATAAAAATACGATAATGGTGCCGGTAACCTGTACACCGGCAAACCACAACGATGATGAAGCCCCTTCGAATACCTGAGAGAAAAATGCGATTGACCCGAGCACCGACCAGATCAGCCACGATGCCCGCTGTGGCTGTGTGCGGCGGGCCATGGTATCGATAATATAGGGAATGTAGGCAAAGGTGCTTAGCACACCTGATGCAACGCCAAACACCAGAAGACGGTTTTCGGTACCGGTTTGGTACAGCGCATTGATAAAACCTGTTACCGGGTCCATCCGGTTCTCCGTTCTATTAAGAGACTTAACAACCTATTACCAGACAACATCCATTTGCCTGAATTCATTCTAACACAGCTCTGTTAGGTTAATACGGTACTTTGACCGGTTTCCGCTCCAACGTTATGCAGCGCGAAAAACCGCTAACTTCGAAGTGTGATTAGTACCATTCCAATGGCAACCATTGTGGTTCCGAGCACCACCATTAAGCTGAGAGATTCACCAAGCATCAACGCCGCAAGTACCACACCACTCACCGGTGCCAGAAAGTTGTACCCGGCCATCACACTCGGTCTGTAACGACTAATCAACCACAGAGACGCCATAAAGCCAAAGCCTGCCACAACCACCCCCTGATACAGCAACCCGAGCACCACCGAATAGGAAAAATGCTCCCAGAGAATCGTTTCTGTCGCCACCCCAAGCAACAAATAGAACGGCAGTGAAAACACCATCTGCCACACCGCCAGCCGGAACGGCTCAACACGTTGCATATGACTGGCACTGACAATCAACCGGTATCCGAGTAATGCGGCACTGAAAATACACAGCCAGTCCCCGGCGTTGCCAAAACTAAAACCTCCGCCTGTGCGTTGAACCAGTGTCATACAAACGCCGACAAATGCCACCAGCAACCCCGCTGTTCGTAACGGGGTTAGTCGATCATTCTGCAGTAGCAGGTGTGCAAACACAGCCGCAAACAGCGGATTGGTAGATATAAAAATAGCCGCATTGATTCCAGTGGTACGATCAAACCCCATGTTCATCAACCAGATTTGCACGGTAAACAAACTACCAATGGTGATTATCGGCATCCACTCAGGCCGTTCAGGCCATAACCTGTGGCCGCGATACCAGCACCACAATGCAATGGTTATTATCCCAAGAACAAAGCGTATTAACGCGCTCCATGCAGGTGGAAATACTTCCAGCCCAAACTTGGCCGCCACCGGGTTTCCGCCCCACAGGGTGTGTATAACAACACTAAGCAGTATGGCCTGCAGAGGTACACTGAACATGGTTGTTAGTCAGTTAGCTTTAGGTTGCGAAAAAATTATCGGTGGCGCGACTGGCGTACTATTCGCCATCCCAGTAGTCCAGCGCATCCCCGGTACGACCGACATAGTGAATATCACCGTTTTCTGCGTCAGCCCTTTTTCCGTAAACACCAAACTTACCTGAATCCGGATATTCAACGTATTCGGGCGATTCAAGCGTGCTGATTGCAAGGTACCTGAGATCAGTGGTGCCGGTGTTAATAATCTGGTGTGCGCTATCCGGACCACCGGCAGGACAGGCAATCACATCATGCGCTTTAATTTCACAGGTCTCCGTCCCTGTTCTAAGTTCTCCGCTGCCTTCGAGCACCAGAAACATTTCTTCGTTCACATGATGGTTATGAAACGGGAACGCACACTTACCCGCCGGTACAACAGTCAGGTTGCAGCCAAGCTTTACCGCACCAATATTACGACCGATCTCTCCTCGCATTGCATCGAACTTATCAGCAGCCGTACCTTTCGCTGCGAATGAGTCCGGACGCGGTTTTACTACAACGGCGTCTAAGTTAATGATTTGTTTCATTGTGATGACCTGTATTAGGAATGCTGATTATTGCCGTCGCAGTCTATACCTGACGCACACAGTGCTAACCATTAAGACCACTGTTCATAGTCAACAGCTTCACTCATAGCCGAGTTACGATGCCACTGCCAATATGTATTTTGCAGCAACAAGGTTTGTTCACCGGCAGCAAAATTTGAAAATTTGCGATCGTTAATTTGCGTCACCGGCACAATGCCGCCACCTGTGGTGGTGGCAAACAACTCATCGGCAGATAATAACTCCTGCAGGCTAATATCCCGCTCAAGCACTTCCATTCCAAGTTCTCTACATACCTCCATAGCCACTTTGCGCGTAATGCCACCCAGCACCCCACTGCGAGGAGTGCTGACCCTGCCATCGCGTATCATAAAAATATTAAAGCCGGGGCCTTCCGTGACATGTCCGCTCGCGTCAAGCAGCACCGTATTGTCGCAGCCTGTTTCTTTCGCATCGATCAGGGCGCGCGTAAAGTCACCCCAGTGATAGTTTTTGGCAGTAGGGTCGACCGCACTGTCACTTATGCGCTGAACATCTGTGGGCACATATAACCTGGCACCACGACTAACCACCTCCTGCGTAAACACCCAGACAAACGGAACACACCAGGCATAGAAATGGTTGACGCAATCTCTCGGGTCACGACTGCCAACATTTGCCGGCTGCCCGCGACTGGCGACAAACGAAACGTAGGCCTGCTGCAATCCCGAACGCGATACGATTCGATGCAGTATTTCGCGTATCTCATCGCCGGACTGATCAATCGACAGCCTGCATTTTTGCATGCTCTGTTCAAAACGACTCAGGTAATCGTCCAGTCGAAAGAAGCGACCGTCCCAGACATGGACAACATCGTAGGTAATGTCTGAATGGGTCAGCCCCCAGTCGGTAACCGGCAACTTTGCTTCAGCAATCGGCATCACCTCACCCTGCATCCAGGCTGCACCATTACACCATTTGTTGTTCATCTGTAACATTCCTGAAACTAAGCGCTTTTAACCGACATTTTCGGAAGATTTTCCGTGAAAAATTTCCTGCCAGAACAAGTGTGACACAAATGAGCGATGTTTAGCCGTCAAAACCCCTCAATCACCCGGACGGCTGATTGACTCGATGACACATTTTGTTACGATGACAATCCCAGCTAAACCGGGAAGGTGTTATGGAACAAGCAAGGTACCCGCGCCGAAGTTACAACAGAGACTATCGCAGGGAACTCCGTAGAGAACGTCGCCTGCGACGCAGCTCCACACTACAGCGAAAGTACGACTTTCGCGGTGCGAAGGGCTCTATTGTTGTGGTCGCACTGATGATTGTCAGTGGTTATCTGTTATGGAGTGGTGCGAACATAATTTACGACTTCCTACTCGCATTACTCACTACCAGAACTTCACTGTAGCGCTTTAGTCACTCACCACCAGGCCCGGAGTCCAACGTTTAGCGCGACTTTCGGGCTGCAGTTAAAGATAAAAAACCGCCTTATCAGTTAATCTCCGTCACTATGATTGACGGACTGCTAATCAAAAAGCTGGTATCGATGTTTGTGCACATCGTGCCCGGTGCTTTCCTGCTGCTACTTGCATCATTAGTCGCTCGCCGATGGTTTCCAAGAATCTGCAATAGCATCGCAGTGATTATTTGCACCGGACTAATAGCAGCCTCGCTGCCCCCGGTTAGCAACTATTTTGTCGCAGGGCTTGAAAACAAATTCCCCGCGCTTCAGCAACTGCCCGAAGACACCGGTGCTGTGCTGGTACTTGGCTACGGCCACAACTATGCCATCGACAGACCGGTTAACTCGATATTGACGGCCGGCGCCCTGGCACGGCTGACAGAAGGAGTGAGGCTGTGGAAAACGCGTCCGCAGTCGTTACTGGTCGTGAGCGGCTCGGGGTACCGGAGTTCGGTCAGTCACGCACAGGTGATGATGGAAACGGCAGTAACGTTTGGTGTGCCTGCAGATAAAATAATCCGCCTCGACCATACCCGCGATACCGCAGAAGAGATGCGCGCTGTTAACGACATACTGCAACAGCAGGAGATAATCGAAAAGCGATTAGTGGTTGTTAGTTCAGCCACTCACCTGCCACGAGCGGAAATGCTGATCCAGCCGCTTGAAATACCCTACACCATGGCCCCCACCGATTATCTCGCCAGCCGTTACCCGTGGTATTTCCCCGGCAGCGGTTCGCTGCATCATTTGGATCGTGTTGTTCACGAATGGATGGGGATGCTGTGGATTAAGCTAAACAGAGCCATTCAAAGCACGAGCTAACGCAGGCGTCAGAGCACCTTATCAAGAACAATGACAGTTTTCGGTTTAGTGTTGTCCTGCAGCAATCCCACTACCTCAAAACCGGTACGAAGATTTAAAATCAGCATGTCACGATACCGGTTTTCAGTGTGGGTACGTACCACCTTATAGCCCTGTTGTTTAATCAGTTTATGCTGCTCTGCCATCAGCCGGCCGGCGATACCTTTGTTGCGGTGCGCGGGAACAACCCCACCCATCCAGCTGTAAAAAAGCCGCGAAGACATTTCATAACCCACTTTATATCCGACTGCTTCTTCTTTAATGCAGGCCACCAAAGAGATCAGGTTCGGTTTTACAGAGCTCTCTCTGGTGATTTTTTCTTTTGAATACGGGTTGTCGAATATCTCGTTTTCCAACCCCCACAGCACATCTACCAGCGCAGCACTGTGGCCATGAAACACTTTTATTTCAGTTTCCATATTTTTCTTCACCCTGCTGCAATACCGACGAGAGAATCCAGTCGCGTACCTTCGAGGCGTTATCAGATAACGGCCGCGTGCGTGACCACACCAAATAAATTCCCCTGCCGGTGTGCCAGGCCCACTCTTCACGCGCAGCCAGTAACTGCCGATCAATTAAATCCCGCACAATATGATCCCAACCGAACGCAAAGCCTTCACCGGTTTGCGCCGCCTGCAGCACAAGGGCATAGTCATTAAGACGCATGCCTTCAGAGATTGCCACATTCTGAATGCCATGATGTTCAAACCACTGCGACCATGTCGGACGCATGCGCACCGGCTCTTCCAGATGTATAAGCCGTTCATTTAACAGGTTCGGTACAGAGCGCAGGTTTTTAGCCGAGTGCATGACCATTGGGCTTGCCACCGGATAGATTATTTCATCGGCAATTTTCTCGGCCATGCAGTCCGGCCACTCACCATTGCCCAAACGTACCGCGATGCTAATGTTTTCCACATCGAGATCCGGTTCATGCACACTGTTTTGCAGGCGCAAATCAATTGACGGGTACAACTCCCGCAGGCTGTGCAGCTTAGGCATCATCCAGTAGTACGAAAATGCCGATGAAGAATTCAGCGTCACATACTCAGACCGCCCCATGTTATGTACTGCCTCGGCGGCGTTCTCAATGCCACGCAACGCCTGCGAAACATCGGCAAAAAAACGTAAGCCCGCATTGGTCAGGGTGATCTGACGGTGGCCGCGATCAAACAACCGCACGTCGAGAGCACTTTCCAGCTGCTTGATCGCTGCACTGACAGATGGCTGCTGCATGCCAAGTTCACGCGCCGCCAGCGTAAACGAGCCGAGCCTGGCGGCAGACTCAAAGACAAACAGATTGCGCGGCGATGCGATAAGTTTGAGGGTTTTTCGCATAGATACAGTCTATGCATATCATTAATAATTACAACGGTTACAAGCGACTACTGCCGGTCTATCATCGCTTTATTGCATACCACCGGGCAATCCTAATGGCACGACGAACGCGCAAGGGCAGAAAGTCCCGCACGGCAGATCAAAGCACCACACCGGCGGCTCCATTCATCAGCCGCGCCCTGCCGTACTTCGACCCGCTTGACGAAGAGCAACTGGTAAAGATTGACCAGCAGGTCGACTGGATGCTCGAAAACATCGGCTTCGCCTTCCGCGACGACCCCGAGGCACTGCGTATCTGGCAGCAGGCAGGGGTAAAAATGGAGGGCGACAAAGTTTTTGCCGACGCGGTTTGGGTACGCGAACAATGCGCCAAAGCCCCTTCGCAGTTCACACAGCTGGCGCGCAACCCGCAGCGCTCAGTGACTATTGGCAATGGCAATCAGGTGTTTGCTCCCATCTACGGCGCACCGTTTGTCCGCGACCTTGAAGGCGGTCGCCGCTACGCTACGTTTGCAGACTTTGAAAAACTGCTGAAACTCACCTACATGCACCCGAACCTGCACCACAGCGGACTGGTGATAGCAGAGCCGACCGATATACCGGTGTCGAAACGACATTTAGACATGGTGTACGCACACATGACGCTTAACGACAAACCGCACCTCGGCGCTATTACAGAAAAAAGCCGAGCGCAGGACAGTGTCGATATGGCAGAGATACTCCATGGCAAAGACACCATGGACAACAACGTGGTGATCATGGCCAACGTCAACACAAACTCACCGCTGCTGATAGACCGGGTGGTGACAGAAGCGATTCAGGTGTACTCATCGCGCGGGCAGGCAATGGTGATTACGCCATTTATACTGACCGGTGCGATGGGCCCGGTGTCAACCGCCGCATCAGTCGCACAGGCAATGGCCGAAGTAATGATCACCGTAGCATTCGGACAACTGGTCAAACCCGGCGCACCGTTTGTGATGGGTAATTTCTTATCTTCCATGAGTCTTAAGTCCGGCGCTCCCACCTTTGGCATGCCGGAACCTGTGTTATCCAACTATGTGATTGGTCAAATGGCCAGACGTCTGCAACTGCCACTGCGTTGCGGAGGGTCGTTAACCGCATCAAAAATAGAAGATGCACAGGCGGCTTACGAAAGTGCAGACTCTATGCATTCAACCGCACTGGCAGGCTCCAACTACACATTGCACGCTGCCGGATGGCTTGAAGGCGGACTTGCCACCGGCTTCGAAAAACTGATTATGGATGCCGACCGTCTGGGCAGTTACCAGAAAGTGCTAAACGGACTTGACCTCAGTGAAGATCAGTTAGCCAGAGACGCCTATCGCGAAACTGAACCGGGCGGACACTTCCTTGGTTCTGCACACACCATGCGCCACTACCAGACCGCATTTTACGAAGCGGCGCTAAGCGACAGTGAAAACGTCGAGAGCTGGGAAGAGAAAGGCAGCAAAGACATGCGTCGCCGTGCCTATGAAAAGTGGAACAGCATGCTCGACGTTTATGAACCACCGCCAATAGACGAAGCGGTTAAAGAGGCACTAACGGCTTACGTTGAAAAACGCAAAGCAGAAATACCGGATGCCTGGTATTAAACGCCAAATAATTTAAGCGACCGGAATAAAGCACAATTCATCGGCGCTTAACGCACACATCAATGATAACTTTACCAAACGACACTACATCAGGAGATACTCATGCCGGAGTTTGTAAAAGAGGGTGCCACCAAAGCAGATCTGCCCGGTCACGCCAAAGTGGTGATTATCGGTGGCGGTGTGGTGGGCTGCTCAATACTCTTTCATCTCGCGAAATTCGGCTGGAAAGACACCGTATTGCTTGAGCGCGATGAATTAACCTCAGGCTCAAGCTGGCACGCAGCAGGTCAGATTCATACCATCAGTTCCGACCCCAACATCTCGCGACTGCAAAGCTACACCATCGGTTTATATAAAGAAGTTGAAAAACTCTCGGGGCAGGATATCGGTTTACACCTGACCGGCGGCTTTTATCTCGCGTCTAATAAAACCTGGTACGACTACCTGAAAAGAGAACGTTCAAAGGCGCGTTACATGGGCCTTGAGCAGGAGTGGATCTCACCAAAAGAAGTGGCCGAACGCCATCCGCTTATCGACCCGAAGCACTATCTTGCCGCACTGTGGGACGATCAGGACGGTGATCTTGATCCTTCAGGAACCACTTACGCTTTTGCCAAAGCCGCCAGACACTACGGCGGACAATACTTTACACACACACCGGTCACTGCGACCACGCAACGCGCCAACGGCACCTGGGATGTCACCACCAGTAAAGGTGTCATTAACGCAGAGCACGTGGTGAACTGCGGTGGACTATGGGCACGCGAAGTCGGACACATGGCTGGCATGAATCTGCCGGTACAACCCATGGAACACCACTATCTGTTAACTGAAACCATTGATGAAGTAAAAAACTTCGGTTCACGTTTACCGTGCGGCATCGACTACAACGCCAACATTTATTTTCGTCAGGAACGCGACGGCCTGTTACTCGGCACCTATGAACCGGTTGGCACACCGTGGCACGTAGACGGCACACCAATGGAC
>CAYZVB010000019.1:12594-14235 GCA_964481315.1 uncultured Granulosicoccaceae bacterium | reverse complement strand
CCGGCTTGAGCTTGCTTTTGATCGTATACCGGCACTGGCCGATGCAGGTATCAGACAAACCATCAACGGCCCTTTTACCTTCGGCCCCGATGGCAACCCGATGATCGGTCCGGTACCCGGCATGCACAACTACTGGTGTGCGGTGGGTGTGATGGCAGGCTTCTGTCAGGGCGGCGGTGTTGGACTCACCATGGCCGAATGGATGATCGACGGCGAACCCTCCATTGATGTCTGGGCCATGGATGTTGCACGCTTCGGCAACTGGGCATCACCGGACTGGGGCACCGTAAAATCCTGCGAAAACTACGAACGCCGCTTTGTAATGACATTCCCCAACGAAACGCTGCCCAAAGGCAGAAGACAACAAACCACAGCACTGTATGATCGACTGGTCGCCAAAGGTGCCCGTATGGGACAGTCATTCGGGCTTGAACATGCGCTATGGTTTGCGAACAGCCCCGAAGACGCTCATGAAGACCCAACCTTCGAACGCAACCGCTCGCACGATTATGTGGCACGGGAAGTTAAAGCGGTACGGGAAGGTGTGGCCGGCATTGAAATAGCCAACTTTGCCAAGCACGTGATCAAAGGCCCCGGCGCACGTGCCTGGCTCGACCGCACCATGGCCGGACACATTCCACAACCAGGTCGCATTGCACTGACACCAATGATCACTGACAAAGGCCGTTTGTACGGTGACCTGACGGTTGCCTGCTATAGCGAAGAGCATTTTATGTGATTCGGTTCCGGCGCAATGCAGGATGCACACAGCCGCTGGTTTGCACGCAGCCTGCCGTCTGATGTAACACATGAAAACCAAACCGGTGAATGGCATGGCATTGCATTGTCCGGTCCGCGATCAAGAGAGCTGTTATCACGCATCAGTCGCGACGACATATCGGCCCTTAATTTCCGCGATACCAGACAAACATTTGTCGGTGGTGTGCCGGTGGGATTAAACCGTCTCAGCTTTTCCGGTGAACTGGGTTTTGAAATTTACTGCCGGCCGCAATATCTCATCAGACTGGCCGAAGCCATCGAAGAAGCCGGTACCGATCTCGGTTATTGCTGGTACGGAAACCGCGCGCTAATGAGCCTGCGACTTGAAAAAGGCTGGGGGGCATGGGGACTTGAATTCCGCCCTGACTTCAACGCCATTGAATCCGGCATGGATGTTTTTATCAACTGGAATAAAGACTTTGTCGGCAAAGCTGCCACACTCAAATTTAAAGAAGAAGGTGTTACAAGAAAACTGGTTACGTTAATCATTGACACCCCGATCGATGTCACTCTCGATGAAGCCATTATGAAAGATGGCAAGGCTGTCGGATATATTTCATCCGGTGGCTATGCACATCACGTCGGCAAATCGATGGCAATGGGCTATGTCGAAACTGCGCACGCCGCACCGGGCAGTGAGCTGGAAGTTGAAATACTCGGCGAGTTCTATACCGCGACCGTTCAGGGTGAACCTGTATATGACCCGACCGGCGCAAAAATGCGCAGCTAAACCGGCAACTATCACCAAGACACCAGACCATGAGCGGCATTAATAAAATGCCGCTCCCTCGCAACCCCAGGAAACCCGACGCGTCAGGTGTGCCCCAGCAGTACCCACCGAATGGCATGAAGCCGTGAGGT
>CAYZVB010000019.1:938-12584 GCA_964481315.1 uncultured Granulosicoccaceae bacterium | reverse complement strand
CGCTCACACCTGCGAACACGCCAACTCCCTCCCACAGGAAACCCGACGCGTAAGCGAGGCAGACACATAATCAATACAAAGCAACAGCTGCCCGCCACCAATAAAAGTAAACACAACAAAAAACAAATACCACAACATATGTGACAAACATCACCAATTAATTCGACAACGCTCCATATCTGTGACATCATTTAACGTCATGACACCAAGAGATGGCCCTATACTTCCATCTCAACAGTCAAAGTCGATAAATCAGTTAACCCTGCAGGAGTACCCATGTCCAAGTCGTTTACCTCCCTGGTGATTACCCCGCTGGCGTTCGTGCCCCTGGCACTTACCCCGCTTGTACCTTTTAAAGCGCAGGCAGAGTCTCCCGTTTCGCCTGTCTACTCAGCTATTATCGATCAGCCGTTAGGTGAAGACATCGGCTGGGCCCCTGAAGTTTTTGTTCGTGATATCAATCAGGACGGCAATGCCGATGTACTGTTATCAATGTCTCCTGAAGCGGTTTATTATCTTGGCAACGGCGATGGCACGCTAACCAATGGCACATGGTTTACTCCGGGTTATAACGGTTTTTCCAGTAAACTGCTGGAAGACTTCAACAACGACGGTTATCCCGACTATTATGCCGATACATTCTTTGCCGGCGGTGGCGATCTTTCCTACGCAAATAAAACCGTAGTTTCAACCGACCTTGAATCCTGCGGCATGTTGATATCTGCCGAAGTAAACAACGACAACCTAATGGATATTGTGTGTGCGGCAGACGATAATCTGGAAAATCGTGACAACAGCACCTACGGCATACTGGTGTTTGAAAACGATGGTAATTTCAACTTTCGCCGCACCGGTACCCACACCACAGCCAATAGTGCATCGCTGCAAAGCGAAATCAGTGCAATGGCCAGTGGAGATATTGATAACGACGGCAACACCGACATCGTGCAGGCCGTGCTTCAATATTCACAGTCAGGCTCCGGCTCCGCATGGAAAACAGAACATCACACCATCGCAACCTACCGGGCGGCAGACAACTACCAGCCCGGCTATGCATTCAACACAAACACACTACACAACGTGAATGACCCGTGGGAGCATTCCGATGTGCTCGGTATGCAACTCGCCGATACTAATAACGACGGCAACCTCGATGCAGTAATCATTGCCGGCAGTCGCTGGGTACTTGGCACCGACGGATATATTGCGGTATTTGAAGGTAACGGTAACGGCACGTTTGCGCAGCAGCCGGTTGTCACACCACTCGACTCCGAACTTGTCAGTGATTTTAAACTAGCTGATATGGACAGCGACGGCAATCTGGATATCGTAATAAGCTACAGCCATAACAATAATCTGAGCACACAACTCGGCACCAGACTTCGCTACGGTTTAGGCAACAGCACCTTTGGCGAAATTGGAAACCTGGTGACCTCACAAGACACAGTTCGAGGTGTCGACGTTGGTGATATCAGCGGCGACTCACGTCCTGATATTGTCACCGCAGCAGGCTGGAATGTCGGCAGTCGATTGCAAATCTATTCACAAAACGAACCCGTCACACCTGTCAATCCGCAACCGGTTTGCCAGTACACCGCCAGCGATCCTGATGGCGATGGCTGGGGCTGGGAGAATGCAGCATCGTGCATCGTCACCGAAGACAGCAGCCCGGAAAAACCAACTGATATCCTGATCCCCCGCAATCGCGCCTACGCACTGTGCTCAGACGAAAGCGTCGACCCCGATAACGACGGCTGGGGCTGGGAAAACAATCAAACCTGTCAGGTAGCCAGCCGTGTCGACGACACTTCACCGGAAGTGACACCAAGACCGGTCTGTGAAAAACCATGGCGGGATTTCGACGGTGACGGCTGGGGCTATGAAAACGGCCAGTCATGTATTGTTGTTAGATAATTCCGCCACACCAATCAACGGCGCGCTGTTTGCGGCGCGCCGTTATTAAAGATTAATAACAACGATTGCCAGAGACTTCCGGCGGCAACGTACCCTTTACCACCACAACAACTATACTCACCTGCAACGTCACCAGTGCTTCAGGACCGGATCAAACATGCCGCAGGCCCTCCACGAACACTTGCAGGAAGAACTCGCAACGTTAAAGCAGGCGGGGCTCTACAAAACCGAACGCACCATCAATTCAAAACAGGCTGGTACGGTCTCACTTGAGTCGGGCCGTTCGGTAATTAATTTATGCGCCAATAATTACCTCGGACTATCCGACAACCCCAATCTGATCGAAGCCGGATGCGAAGCACTGCAACGCTTCGGTTACGGGATGTCTTCGGTGCGTTTTATCTGCGGTACCCAAACACCGCACAAAACACTGGAAAACAAACTGTCGGCCTTTCTTGGTATGGAAGACACCATTTTGTATTCGAGTTGTTTTGATGCGAATACCGGATTGTTCGAAACCATCCTGACCGATCAGGACGCAATCATCTCGGACGCACTAAATCACGCCTCAATCATTGACGGTGTCAGGCTTTGCAAGGCAAAACGATTGCGCTACAACAACAGCGATATGAATGCCCTGGAAGACTGTTTGAAGCAGGCTGCAGACTGCCGTTTTAAACTCATTGCCACCGACGGCATATTTTCAATGGATGGCTATATCGCAAAGCTCAATGATATTTGTGATCTGGCGGAACGCTACGGTGCGATGGTCATGGTCGACGACAGTCATGCAGTCGGTTTCATGGGCAGCACCGGTCGCGGCACACATGAACACTGTAACGTCATGGACCGTATCGATATTATTACGGGCACGCTGGGCAAAGCACTTGGCGGTGCATCGGGAGGTTACACCAGCAGCAAAAAGGAAGTCATTGACTGGCTGCGACAACGTTCACGTCCATACCTCTTTTCCAACACACTGGCACCGGTAATAGCAGCCACCTCGATTGTGGTACTCGACATGCTCGAAGCTTCCACCGAAAGACGCGACCGGTTAACGCAAAATGCCGCCTATTTCAGAGACCGAATGGGCACTGCCGGATTTGATCTACTGCCCGGTGAACACCCGATAATCCCGGTCATGCTGCGCGACCCAAAGCTCGCACAAATCATGGCACATGAACTTGATAACCGCGGCGTGTACGTCGCCCCCTTCAGTTTTCCAGTTGTTCCAAAAGGTACCGACCGTATCCGTACGCAAATGTCTGCAGCGCACAGCCGTGAAGAACTCGACATCGCTATTGATGCATTTATCGATGCCGGCAAAACCATGGAGCTCATCTGATGAGCACCATGAAGGCACTGGTAAAGGCCGCGCCTAAGGCCGGTCTTTCCATGCAGCAGGTAGAAGTGCCGGAGCCTGCCGCCGATGAAGTGCTAATCAAAGTAAAAAAGACCGCTATCTGTGGCACCGATGTACACATCTGGAAGTGGGATGAATGGTCGGCCAACACCGTACCGACACCAATGGTTGTCGGTCATGAGTTCTGCGGCGAAATTGTCGACACCGGTGCTGCGGTTAAAAAGTTCAGCCGCGGTCAGCGGGTATCGGGGGAAGGCCATGTGGTCTGTGGCACCTGCCGAAACTGTCGCGCCGGGCGCGGTCATCTGTGTCGCAATACCCTCGGCGTCGGAGTTAACCGCCCCGGAGCGTTTGCAGAATACCTGGTGTTACCGCAGGACAACGTAGTACCAATACCCGATGATATACCCGATGAGATCGCCGCAATCTTCGACCCTTTCGGCAACGCCGTTCACACTGCATTGAGCTTTGATTTAATCGGTGAAGATGTGCTGGTCACCGGAGCCGGCCCCATCGGCATTATGGGCGCGCTGGTAGCGCAGCGGGTAGGTGCACGAAAAGTGGTGATCACGGATATATCCGACTATCGAATCAATCTGGCAAGTGACATGGGTGTGCAACATGTTGTCAACGCCGAAAAGCAGGACCTTAACGATGTCATGCAGTCACTGGGTATGACCGAAGGCTTCGACGTCGGCCTTGAAATGTCCGGTGCTGCACCGGCCATGCGCGATATGATCGATAAAATGAACAACGGCGGTAAGATCGCATTGCTTGGTATTGCACCCACCGAATTCGCTGTCGACTGGAACAAGATTATTTTTAAAATGCTTCAGGTCAAAGGCATATACGGTCGCGAGATATTTGAAACCTGGTACAAAATGATTGCCATGGTGCAAAGCGGTCTCGACTTGCAGGGCTTAATAACGCATCGCATTAACGCAGAGGAGTTCGAGAGCGGCTTCGACTACATGCTGAGCGGCGAGGCCGGAAAGGTTGTAATGGACTGGAGCTGACTCAAACCGCTGCCGCTCCATTCGCAACTACCGCGGTAACAGCAGGGCGTCGGCGACCCAGCACAATAGCAGCCACAAATACCGAATACAGGGTAAACAGGTAGAGCGGATACGCCAGTAGTACCCAGTCGAGCTTACCCACCGAAAATATCGCCAGTACCGATGCAATCAACGAAAACACCCAGGTAGATAACGTTTCACTACCCGGGTCCCGATACGCTTTCGCAGCCGTCGCCACACCGCCGAGCAGGCTAATACTAATAGTGATGGCGAGTGCGTAAGCCGCGGTCTCTGTGTAGTACCACAACACCAGACCAAGTGCCGCGAGCGCAAGTATGTAATAGTCACTGCGGGCCAGAAAACGCCCCTGCCCAAACCACACCGACAAACCAAGAATAATGATAGAGCAGGATACCTGCACACCGACAAACCACAGCGATGATGTTGCCCCTTCATACACCTGGGAGAAAAAAGCAATCGAACCCAGCACTGACCAGATCAGCCACGACGCCCGCTGTGGTTGCGTTTTTCGACGCATGGTGTCGCGCATGTACGGCACAAACGCCAGTGTGCTCAACAACGCCGACCCCATGCCCAGCAACACCAGTAACTGCAACTGCCCAAACGATTCGAATAATACGGCCATAACTGCCCTTCCCTGTGCTTTCTTATACCGGCAGATACAACGTCAGCGCCGGACTCTATACGTAAATTATCGGATCAGGGGCGACCTGAATCGAGACAGCTATTACCCGCCGACAAAGGTATTACTACCACTTTTACTGTTTTCAGAGATGCCGGTCGCACGTAGTGGTTCAACGGTCGGGGCGCTGCTGCTGCCGTATCCCTGCACACACATTAATCTGACAGATATCCCGCAAACAGGGCACGTGAATCGCCTCCACGGCAGCCGCCCGCGAAAGTTTGCAATTCCCTCATGAAATTCACGCCACTTTTCTGAAATCTCGTCTATTCATTAGGGGTAGCAATGACAAGAACGGGGACACGTTCGGTATGCATCTGGTTGAGAAAAGATTCAGCACAGTGCTGCTCGCGCTGCTGCTAAGCGCATGTGGTGGCGGCAGCTCGATCTCGGGAGACCCGGTGGTCGCTGTCGCAATGCAGCCGGAACCCGCCGCTATCGCCATCGACGCATTAGCTTTAGAATCTGCTGACGACGCCAATACCACCGATCCACTGACCGCACCGGCAGTGCCGGAAACGGTGCTGCAGCCGGATCCTGAACCCGAGCCGGAACCGGAACCGGAACGCGTTTACACAGCAGCCGATATCACCGACCTGATACTGGTGACTGGTCAATCCAATGCGCTGGGTCTGCAAACCGCCTTTGATAGCACACTCGATCAACCTCACAAGCGTGTTTTTGCCTTTACCGATTCCGGCTGGCAGGCCGCCGACCTGCATCAGGTATGGGACCGTGGCTGGTACCCGCGTGGCAATCCGGGTGAAACTCCTTCAAACAACTTTGCCTTCCACATGGCTAAAGAGATAGTGCGACGGCACGACCATCGCGTGGTAGGTTTCATACTCGCCACCGCACCGGGTGAGAGTATCAGTCACTGGGATCAGAACGGCGACTTCTACAATCTAATTGACAGCAAGGTACTTGATGCGATCAATCAGATCCCGCACAAAAGCCGCCTCGACGGAATCCTCTGGCATCAGGGTGAAAGCGACGAAGGCGACAATCAGTACCACGTAAAACTGGACAATCTAATTGCAGGCTTCCGCCAGCAAAACTGGTTTACTTCACAGCAACCGTTTATCTGCGGCGAGACTGCGGTTTTTGAAGTCGTCAACCAACAGCTGATGGCACTGAACAACAATGGCGATCAGTGGACAGGCTGTGTCAGCAGCGACAACCTCAGCACGCATACTGACGGCTATCACTTTGACGCCGCAGGTTTACGTGAACTAGGAAAACGCTACGCAACAAAGTACCTGGCAATGATTCGCTAGCGCTTTTGCGCTACTAACGACCCAGCGCCCTGTTCACTGTCTCGATTACTTCCTCGGGCGCAATTCGGCCGGTCTTTCTGCTCACCACCAGCGACTTCGAGGTTCCCTCCGATACCACCACATCACCACGATAAATAGTGTGAGTTGAATAGAAATACTTTTCATCCCAGTGCGTCACTGTCGAGGAAATCCGAATACGATTAAAAAGATGCAGCGGCTTGATAAATGTCATCGTGACATTACCAACCACCGGAAACCACTTCTCTCTGATCATTACCTTTGCAAGCCCCGAGCGAAGGAAAAGATCAATTCGCCCCAGATCACAAAGTGTCAGGTAACGGCCGTTATTAACGTGCAGGTTAATATCGAGGTCATTCGGATAAACAGTTGTTGTTACCTCGTTTTGTAGATGTTCACTGGTAATACGCGAGCGAAACATTGCCCGAAGAAACACCCAGATCAGTCTGATGTAAAGGTTCATGCCACTTCATTTTTCTGCTGTGGGGCATAGTGTATCAAACACATAGGCTCGAACCGGTGACTTTAAAAGGTAAGTTGCGATAGACTGTGGGCAATCGACTCACGAGGCAGGACCGGCTATGGCAAATTCCCCTGTAGTTCTGATTGTTGGCGGCGGAAGCGGTATTGGTGCAGATGCAGCAACAACCCTGCACGAACAAGGTTGTCAGGTTGCTGTGATGTCGTCTTCCGGAAAAGGTGAAGCACTGGGCAACGAACTCGGTGGGCTCGGATTTACCGGTTCCAATCTGGTGGTTGCAGATCTGGAAAAATTTGCAAAACTCGCACTCGACAAATTCGGTCGTATCGACGGCGTGGTCAACTGCACAGGGCACGGACCGAAAGGCGCAGTGGATGAAATCAGCGACGAAGACTGGCACCTTGGTATGGATTACTACATGCTTAACGTAGTGCGTATGACGCGTATCGTGCTGCCCGTCATGCAGGCACAAAAATCAGGTTCTATAGTTAACATTTCAACTTTCGCTGCATTCGAACCCGATGCAGACTTCCCCACCTCTGCAATTTTCCGGGCTGCACTGGCAGGGTATACAAAACTTTTCACCAACAAATATGCAGCTGAGGGCATTCGCATGAACAATGTCCTCCCCGGCTTTATCGATAGCCTGCCGGAAAAGCAGGACCGTCTCGAACGAATTCCTGCCGGGCGCTACGCAAAGGTACGCGAGCTATCCAATACCATTGCGTTTCTCATTTCAGACAAGTCGAGCTATATCACTGGACAAAACATTCGTGTCGATGGCGGCCTGACATCATCGGTTTAGATGGTCGCGCTTAATCAGGCTGCTTTTTTAGTATCAGTCTGACCCAGACTATCTGCAATACCCTGAACAAAAGGTTGCGGCTTACCAATACCAAACCCCTGCACCATATCAACACCAATCAAACGCAGATCTTCGAGTATCTGATCGTTTTCAACAAACTCGGCAATGGTTCTCATGCCGAGCACATGAGCCATCTGGTTAATCGCGTTGACCATTACCTTGTCGGTCGGGTCATCAATAATATCGCGCACAAAACTTCCGTCTATCTTCAGAAAATCGACTGGAAAATGCTTTATATACGCAAACGACGACAACCCCGAACCAAAATCATCCAACGCAAACTTACAACCAAGCTTCTTTGCTGACCGTATAAAATAGTCGGCATTTTCAAGATTACTAATGGCTGCCGTTTCAGTTAGCTCAAAGCAGATTTTCTCAGGCGGTACGCCCGACACCTGCAATTGTTCCTGAACAAATTCCGTTAGATTTTTATCGGTCAGAGACTGACCCGACAGGTTGATTGTAATTGAGATATCGGTACCACTACTGTTGATAGCCGACAACTGCTTTAACGCATTGCGTATTACCCAGCGATCAAGTTGATTCATAATGCCGAATCTTTCCGCAGCCGGTATAAACGCACCGGGCTGGATCAGTTCAGCCCCCTGCCCGTACAGTCTGATGAGAATTTCATAGTGACACAACTCCAGTCCATTACCTGCGACACGGGCAATCGGCTGGGCATACAAAACAAATTTGTCATCGGCAATTGCTTTCTCCAGCGCAGACGCCATCAGCAATTCATTCTGCCTTTCAAGTTGCTCTGAATTACTTGCTTTATACAAATGCGCCTGTGACCTGCCCAGATCCTTAGCTGTGTAACAGGCAATATCTGCACAGGAAAGTAAACCGCTAACATCGAAATTACTTTCAGTTATTTCTACCAGGCCAATACTGGCGTTAACACTGAATATCTTGCTTTCCCAGGCAAATCGAAAATCATTAAGTGATCTGTTGATTTGATCTGCTATAGCGATCACCTCATCCGCACTATCTCTTTGTATCAACAGCCCGAATTCATCACCACCCAGTCTGGCCAGCGTGTCGGACTCGTGTAATCCATGCCCGATAATACTGGCAACCTGAGAAAGCAATTGATCACCAGCGGCATGTCCCACTGTGTCGTTGACTATTTTAAACCGATCAAGATCCAGGTAACCGATAAACCAACCGGCGCTATGATTACTCTTATCGGCAACAATTTTTGTAATTCTGCTTTCAAACTCCGTACGATTAGGGAGCTGGGTTAATGCATCGTGCCGCGCCTGGTAAATGAGCTTTTGCTCCAGCACCCGCGCTCTGGATATATCTGTCATGGTAAACAGACAACTACCGTCTGGTAAATGATGATGGACGGTACGGTACCACACGCCATTGCGAAGCAGTTCTTCAGGCTCTTTGGCAACGTGAAAGTCTTCAATACAATCGTCTACCCAGTCTTCTTCGCGACCAACGGCGGATTCAATTTTCCCGCAATAGGCCATCTCTCGAATACACTTCTCTATTGGATCTCCCACGTCAATTGTCAATTCCAGTGAAGCAAGAAATTCGATAAACCAAAGATTACATGCCACCACGACTTTGCTTTTATCTACCAGTACAAACGCTCCGGGATAATGGTCAATGGCTCGCATAAAGCGGGTATGTGATTGTTCAGCAGCAAGCTCTATGGCTTTTAGCTCACTGATATCAGTGCCTACCCCCCGGTACCCGTTAAACTCCCCCTGATCATTTATTATTGGCACACCGCTGATGCGTCCCCAGCGAACGTTATCTTCCGACAATTGAATTCGATAGTCGAAGTTCCGAAACGGCTTGCGTGCCGCCATGGTTTCAATGTGCTGCTGCCATTTCTTTTGTTCATCGGCATCTGCAGCGATCATGGATCGCTTCTTACCGATATGATCTTTTACTGAAATGCCATAGATTTCTTCAAGGCGTTTAGAAAACCAGGTAAAGCGCAGATCTTTGTCCATCTCCCAGCGCCAGTCGGAGGAAGCGTCGGCAAAGTCCGTGAGCTGCTGTCGCGTTAATGCAAGCTCTTCATCAAGCACATTCCGCTCTTTGTCCATAACCCGGTACACAACACCGATAATCTCCCCGTTGCTGTCTCTGCGCGGAGAAACTGCATAGTCAAGATGAGTGTTGTACTTTTCGTCGGCGTCAACCATAAACTGCATCAATGCTGTTTCGATAACTTCTTCACCGGCAAGCGCCCGCTCAAATGCGGGTTTAATATGGGATTCGTATACGCCTTCAGAAAACAGTTCAGACTGATGCACACCGATCAGGTCTTCTATCGAGCAGCCGTATACTTTGGCTACAGACTGTACGGTATAAACCAGATACCCGTCTCGATCGACCAGACTAATACGCTCGGTAATGTTTTGCAGCACCTCCTGCATCAGACCGATCTGCCCTAACAGGACATCACGCTCAGCATGCACAAGATCAGCAGGAGGCAGCAGCGACGTCAAAGCGACTACGCTCCTACTAACCAGTGATCAGACACTTCGCTGACTATCATCAACAGGCTCCATGCGACAATGCAGAGATGGTTTGTCGCCGCGGGCGGTTGTTAATCCCGGTACGGATGCTCTGTATTCACGCGCGCGACACGCAAGTAATTGAATAATCAACGATTGCGCTATTCCCTGCAAACCGCAAGATTCCCGCCAGATATTTCCCGGATCGACTAATCGCTGAAGGCAGAACTGCCATAAAAGCCCGGCCCAAAAAACGTACCGCTTTACTCAGTGACCCATTAAGCGATCATCAAACGGATAAGCAGACAGGTTTTCATAGCCATTCTCAGTGACCAGCACCTGATCTTCCAGCTTGATTGAAAAGTCACCACCTTCCGGACTCACCAGCGCCTCCACACACAACACCATGCCGGGCTCAAGATCATAATCGAAAGCGCCTTCCACCATCTGATCAACATAAGCCACCAGCGGCCACTCATCGCAGAGCCCGACACCATGCATTAAACAGCCGTACTTGAGTTTCTGATACTCGGGCTTCAGCACATGAGCGTTTCGCGACAGCTCCTGAATGTTCATCCCTGGCTTCAGCATTTCCATATTAACCATAATATGCTCATGCGCGTGCTGCATGGCACTCACCATGTCAGGCGGCGGGGCCTGATCACCAATCCACCAGCTGCGACTCATATCGCAACAGATGCCATAGCTGCCGACCAGGTCAGTATCAAAACTGATGATCTCATTGTTTTGAATGATGCGCTGACCACATTCCTGAAACCATGGATTGGTGCGCGGCCCGGAAGCTAATAAACGGGTTTCGATCCACTCACCGCCACGCTTAATATTTTCGGCATGCAAAACCGCCCATACATCGTCTTCAGAGGTTTCAGTGCGCGGAATACTGTCGCGTGCGAAGTCTTCCATTTTCAACACCGCAGTCTCGCACGCATGCACTGCACAGCGCATGGCAAGGATTTCGTCAGGCCCTTTCACTGACCGGCACTTTTCAGTCAGCTCTTCACCGGGTATTACCTCAAACTCCTGTGCCTCCAGCGCGCGCAATCCGTGCAACATGACTTTATCCACCGCCAGACGTTTATTGTTACCGCCATGCGCTTCAATTAATACACGCACTTCGTTGGAAAACACATCAGCGGCAGCACCCACACCGTCACCGCGATCAAAGTAGAACAGATCGGCACCGGAACGCTGCTCTTTGACGAGCGGATTAAACGTCGACAAAAACGGTGAGTTTTTATAGTCCCACATCACCATGTAGCCGTCGGCACACAACAATACCGCTCGAAACGGGTTGTGAGTGTTCCACAACTGCATGTTGGTACTGTCAGTGGCATAGCGAATGTTCAGCGGATCAAACATCAACAGTCCGCCATAACCGCGATCAACAATGTGCTGCGTCAGGCGCTGCCATCGATACTCACGCATCGCGATCAGATTGGGTAACTGCAATCCGGCTTGCTGCCACTCGGCAAAGGCCAGTTGCGTTGGACCAATCTCTATTC
>CAYZVB010000019.1:0-928 GCA_964481315.1 uncultured Granulosicoccaceae bacterium | reverse complement strand
TCTCTATTCTGTCGTTGTCATTCGGTGATCCGTCATCGAGGAATTTCCCCCGAGTCGGGTCGATTTTCCGATACTCTCGATAAGGCTGTTCAGACATAAGATTATCCGCTACTTAAACGCCGGACAGGAACCCCGCCGTGCTGGATGATTGTCGATTCTAGCTCCGTTTTCCAACAGGCAGGAAACGCTATTTCACCCCGAATACACACAAATTGCGACATACCGGTCGTACGAACTACAGCATCCATCACACCAAACATCTCTGCGCCACAGACCACACTGGCCGTTGCTATCGCAACAGGTGCTGTGCCACAGGGATGTCATCTCTAAGCGGCGGAAAAGCATTGGATTGTCAAGCTAACTGACTCGTGGTGGGGCACCCGATAACTGCCTTTACAGAATCTGGCTCAAAAATTCCCTGGTACGCGGATCACTTGCTTCGGTAAAGAAAGTGGCAGGTGGTCCGTGTTCGACAATCACACCTCTGTCGGTAAAGTAAATGTGGTCGGCAATCTCACGTGCAAAACCCATCTCGTGAGTCACCAGAATACAGGTCATACCCGACTGTGCCAGATCTTTGATCGCCACCAGCGCCTCTTTAACTGTTTCCGGATCAAGTGCTGCAGTCACTTCATCAAACAGCATCACATCAGGGCTCATGGCAAGTGAACGTGCAATGGCAACACGCTGTTGTTGCCCGCCCGAAAGCTCACCCGGGTAGCTGTCTTCCTTGCTCTGCAGATTCACCTGCTGCATTAACGCACGTGCACGTTTTTCAACATCGGCCTTATTCTGCTTTAGCACTTTAACCGGCGCCATCATGACGTTTTGCAGCGCGGTTTTGTGCGGGAACAGGTTGTATTGCTGAAACACCATACCGACTTTTTTTCTGAGTTCGAGCTTGTCGAGCCTGGGATCATGTACCTCC
>CAYZVB010000018.1:723-29654 GCA_964481315.1 uncultured Granulosicoccaceae bacterium | reverse complement strand
CTCAATGCTGGAATCCCCGGTGCCATCAATAAGCAATGTACTGTTTGCACCAACCGTGCAAACCAGGCTGTTGCCCTGTAGTGCGATAGATGTCTCGATGATTACCCCAAATGGAATCGCCGTGCCAAGGCAGTCGTAGATACTGCCATCGGGTGTGCCGTCAGGCAGTGAAGCACCATCGAATCGATAAGATAACGTGCCACTCGAAATATTGATTAGTTGCCCGCTTTGCCAGCTACCGCCAGACGGATAATGGTCGGCCAGGTTCGCGATCGGCAGGGTTCTGGAGATAGTGCCTGCGTCACCGATTCTGCGATATCCGGCCTGAGACAGTTGTTGCTTCAGAATGTGGGAAACAAAAAAAGCTTCTTCCTGAAGTTCAGCGCTGTGTTTAACGATTCTTCTGGAGTCGGCAGCAGTCACCACCAGGCCCGTTGCTGCTGTTAGCACCAGTATGCCAATCGTCAGACTGATCATCAGCTCTATGAGTGAAAAGCCTTTATTGTTCCCAATGGAAGTCACTGCTAGTTCTCCTGAAGAGGAATTCTCAGGTTGTAGAACTGCTCAGTCACCCCGCTGACCACGCTTTCCGACCAACGCAGTGAAATGGTACAGGTTGCAGTCACGCAGGTGATTTGTGTGGCTCCTGACGGAAGTGCCGATGAAACGCTGCTTTTCCAGTTGTTGATCAGATTGGCTCTTTGTACAGGTACTGAAGCGTTGGCAGCGGTTTCTGTAAACGGCGTGTTGTACCCGCCAGCACCTGCCTCAACCGGGTCTGACTTCAAATGCTCTGCGATTTCGTCAGTCAGTTTGCTGACCGCAAAGTGCGAGGTAGAGACGTTAACCGATGTCAGTGCGCTGATTTGCACGTTACCAATCGCCAGCGCACCGAAAGCCAGTATGAAAAGCGCGATCATGACTTCAAGCAGTCCAACGCCCAGTTGACGATTGCACTGGTGTAGTTGAGCTGCCTGTGTGTTTTGTTGGTTGATCATTGAACGCTGACCCGGCCGTTGGCAAACAGTTGCACCGAATTACTCGAGTTACCACTGGCAACCACCATGTTAACCACCGTAGTTGGATAGCCGCGGTAGTTGAATCCGAAATTTGCCACTGCCAATCCCAGTGGATCGGTGCTGGCTATTGTCAGGCTGCGGTGTTCTTCCTCGTGCCAGGTGAGTACACGATCGGCCCCGGTAAGTGCAGCGTCATTGTCGATGTCGTGGTAGATAATCCAGCCATCGTCGAATGAGTTGGCGCAGGTGCTGCCGTTGTCACTGGCGCAGAAACGCACCGCACCGCCGCGTGTGATGGCTTCGCTGCGGGATTGTGCAATGGCCGCGCGCAGACTGTCGGATACCTGTCTGGTGCGGCTGCTGTCGAGCAAAACACCAAAGCCAATGACGCCTGCTGCAACCAGTATTGCGACAATGGCGACAGTGATCAGCAATTCAATCAGTGTGAATCCACCAGTGCGGCTGTCAGGCAGCCGGCGCATCGTATGACGATGTTTTTCACCCGGCCCGCAACTGCTGCTGTGCAACCGGATTGGCCTGTCGCGTGCAATGTTATTCAAGTTTTTTCTACCACAACTTTCTGTGTCGTCTTCGACTCTTGGTGCGACGAACAATGTCGTTGCATTCAAATACTGTGATCAAGCAATAGTTTTGCCGCTTGTGTCGACGAATGACCGGAAAAAACCGTCAGGTGATTGGCACGGGTGACTGAATTCAGACGGAAAGCAGGGCTTCATGAATAGTGGAGTTGCATTGTCAGGACTAACGAGACTGTGTGCTGCAGCGTGTTTGCTGACCGGTAGCGTGGTGGCCGGCGCTGCCGAGCTTAACTTGTCCGAAACACCGCTCTTTATCAGCGGCAGCAAGACTGCGCTTGTGCAGCTGATTATGGAGCGGGACAACAAGCTTTTCTTCGAAGCCTATCCATCGTACGAAGACATTAACCAGGACGGTGTGCTTGATATTCGCTACAAGCCCGATGAAATCGACTATTTCGGTTACTTCGATTCGCACTTCTGCTACGAGACCAGATCGGGCACTTACCTGGAAGCGGTTCGCGCAACTAACGATAAAACCTGCAGCGGCAACTGGAGTGGTGACTATTTAAACTTTCTGTCCATGACCCGCATGGACGTTATGCTGAAGGCATTGTATGGCGGTAAACGACTGGTTGATGTGCCGGGACAAACCGTTTTGCGACGCGCTTTCGTGCCCTGGGAGAATCACACCTGGGGTATAGCCTATGACTCACTGGCTGTAGATGGCTATCTGATCAGCGATTACACTCCGCTTGCGCAGCCTACTGCAGGCAGTCGACATTTGCTCTCGACCAGCAATGTACAGCGCGATGACGTGCCCTACCTGCGGGTAAGAGAAAACACCACGGATGAAATTTGGCAGTGGGTAGATAAGGAGCGTTCGCAGGGTGACGGCTGGGCAAGTCGGGAGCTTCAGCTTGATGTGCAGGTTTGTAAAGACGGTTTCCTTGAAGAGTCTTGTCAGCAATATCCCGATGACAACTACAAACCGGTTGGCCTGCTGCACGAGTACGGTGAAAACAACGCCATGTACTTCAGTTTGCTTTCCGGGTCTTACGAAAACAATTTGCAGGGCGGTGTGTTGCGGCAGCCGATGGCATCGTTCGGTGACAACGAAGTTGATCCGTTTACCGGTGTTTTTACCCGCAACCCCGGTATCGTGACATCGCTTGATGCGATACAAATCCCCAATGACTTTCGCAGCAACACGGTACAACGCGACTGCGGATGGATTAACAACAGACCGTTTCGCAACGGCGAGTGCCGTGCGTGGGGTAATCCTGTTGCAGAAATGATGTACGAGGGGATGCGTTATTTTTCCGGAATTTCAACACCAACACCGCAGTTTGAAACTACCGGAGGAATGGATGCTACGCTGGGTCTGCCGGCCGCCACATGGGATGACCCGTATGCCACAACGCAACCCTACGCACAGTGTTCAAGCGCCTATCAGCTGGTGATCAGCGACCCCAGCCCGTCGTTCGATGGTGATCAGTTACCGGGTAGTGAGTTTGCGAGTTTTTCCGGCTCCGGCCTGAACGGGCTGCATGTAGGTGATCTGGCAGACCTTATTTCAAAGAATGAGAGTGCCTTGCCGGGGCTTAAGTTTATCGGTCAGGTGGGCGCCGTCGCCGATGGCTCACCGTCACCGAAGCAGGTGACCACCTTTCGCAATATTCGCGGTCAGTCTCCTGAAGCCCCGCATCGTCAGGGTAGTTACTATGCACCGAGTGTTGCCTACTACGGCCATCAGAATGATGTGCATCCCACCGCTCCGGGCAAGCAGACGGTTGGTAACTTTACGCTGGCACTGGGTAGTCCGTTGCCGTCTATCGATGTGGATGTCGGATCACAAAAAATAAGCTTTGCACCGTTTGCCAAGACCGTTAATTTCTGTGGTCGTATCACCGCCTATAAACCCACCAACGCCATTGTTGGTTTTACTGTTGAAGAGATAACTCCCACAAGCGGTAGCTTTCGGGTTTCATTCGAAGACATGGAGCAGGGGGCGGATAACGATATGGATGCAGTGTCGCGCTATCGTTATACCGTAAACGGCGGGCAGGTGAATATGGAAGTTGAAAGTCTGGTTGCTTCGGGCTGTGCAGTCCAGCACATGGGGTATACCGTTTCCGGCTCGACCAGTGATGGTGTATATCTGGTGGTGCGTGATTCAGATACCGGCAACAATCGTGACACCGACTATGAGCTTGATGTACCACCGGGACAAACACCAGGCGGCGGCTGGAATGATGGTGTCGCCCTGCCGCTAAAAAGCAGTATTAACTTTACCCCCAGTGCAACACAGGCTGCCGAACAATTGCCTTCACCGCTTTGGTACGCGGCAAAATGGGGTGGTTTTAATGACATAAACAACGATGGTATACCGCAGCCGGAAGAGTGGGATGCCAACAACGACGGTAATCCGGATAATTACTTTCCGGTGACCGACCCGTCGCGCATGGCGCAAACCATGCGCTCGGTGTTTAACCGCATCAGTGAAGAAGCCGGTGCCGCTACTGCTATTTCCACCAGCTCCGGTTCATTGAAAACCGGCAACCGGGTGTATAGCGCGTCGTTTAGAAGCGGTAAGTGGACCGGTGATGTAATATCGCAGGAGATCAGCGTTACCGGTGTGGTTAACGCGGTGCCAGACTGGAGTGCCAGTGATCAGTTGAGTGCCAGAATCGCTGCAGGGACTGCACGTGAAATTTTAAGTTATAACCCGACTTCCAATCAGGGTGTACCGTTTCGCTGGCCGGCGAATGCTGCAGCACCGCAAAACGACGAAATCAGTGCCGCTCAGGTACAGGCGCTTGGCCGTAACCCGATAACTGATTTGCAGGACGCACTGGGAGCCGAGCGCCTTGACTATCTGCGGGGCGATCACGTCGATGGTTTTAGACGTCGTGCGTCACCACTTGGTGATGTCGTTCACTCAAGTCCGATTCTGGTCGGCTCGCCCTCGTCTTTTTACCCGGATTCGTGGGGGGCTACCGCGCCGGAGACAGCTGAACCGTATTCTAGTTTTGGTCGCAAGCATCGCAACCGTCGCCGTGTTGTATACGTTGGGGCGAACGACGGTATGCTGCACGCGTTTGATGCAGGTTTGTGGAATGACATTCAATGGTCGGCCGGTACCGGGGAAGAGGTTTTCGCCTATGTTCCGTCGCCGGTGTTTCCGCGGCTTTCAGATCTTTCCGATCCAAAGTACAGCCATAAATACTACGTTAACGGGGAGTGGCGAACTGTTTTAATCGGTGCGCTTGGTCGTGGTGGTCAGGGCGTTTATGCGCTGGATATAACCGATCCTGATAAAGTCACTGAGGGCAATGCCGAAGATGCCGTGCTGTGGGAGTTTACTGATCGCGAAGACCAGGGTCTCGGGTTTATGTATTCGAGCCCGGTGATAGCTCGGATGCACAACGGCAAGTGGATGGCCATAGTGGCCAATGGTTATAACAACAGCACTCGCAATGTCGGGTATCAGCGTGGTGGTGGTTGGGCATCACTGATTTTCATTGATATCGAAACCGGCAGGAAAGTTCGTAAGTTGTTTGCGGCGTCTCGAAATTGTCGCGGTAATGCAGGCACTCCGAATGCCATGGCAGAACCGACAGCAGTAGACTTTGACGGCGACAATATTGTCGATGCGGTTTACGCCGGAGACCTTTACGGCTGTGTAACCCGTTTCGATGTCACCAGTAACAGACCCGGTCAATGGCGTAACGGTGAAGTGAAACACCGCGCGGTTGACGATGTGGGTAACCCGACGCCGATTACATCGGCTGTGAGTGTGGGTTCTCATCCGAGTGGTACCGGCGTACTGGTTTATTTTGGAACCGGCAAGTACCTTGAGCCGGATGATCAGCGTTCTACCCAGCTGAACCGGATCTATGCACTGTGGGACAAAGGGCCAAACATGCGTACCCACGAGTTAACCCGCATCAGTGCCGGCAACATGTTGCAGCAAACTATTACTGATGAAAAAATCTACGAGTTCGATACCGACAACGATGGTGTTGACGATGAGGCCGTCGAAATTCGGGAGTCGTCAAATCACGAAATAGACTGGACTAAACATGAAGGCTGGTACATCGACTTACAGTACCAGGTGCCATTGGGTGAACAGGTGCTTGCCGCACCTGTACTGAGGGACGGCAAAATATTGCTAAGCACGCATATCCCCACCGGTGATGAATGCGCACCCGGACAACAAGGTTGGTTTATGCTGTTGAACGCCACCAATGGTGGTATGCCCGGCAGTGGTTTGCTTGATCTCAACGGTGACAACCGGCTTAATGAACCGCCGGTTTCAGGGATACGTAACCTGACAAACCCGTTTGCAACACCAACCGTAGTCGCAGGCGCAGACAAAGATGTCATCATTTCGCAAAGTGAAATCGACCCGACTCCCGAGACCATTTCAATGGCCACGAGCTTTATCGATGGCCGCATGACCTGGCGCGAACTGGAGCCTTAACACCCTGCTTAATATTGCGGGTGTGTCATGTACCTTGCGACAAGCTGGTTGTAGATTTCGGGGGGCAACTTTGGCGCGGTAATTTTACCGCTGCGGAGCTGTATTTATCAGCTAACTATTTTGCCCGATCTGCAGAACAATATAACTGATAGGGATGACATCGGCAGTCTGAATGCAGATTTTGGATGCAGATCCGGTGTTGAGTCTGCCAGACCGGTGGTAGCTGGCGTTTGATTGTATTGTCCGTTGTGCCAGGTTGTTCAACAACATATCGCAGGGATTGCGGGAGACGGCTATGGAGCTGCTGGAACTTGTTTCTGGAAATATCTACGATGTTATCGGGTTGCTGGGCGTGGCGTTCTACGTTGTCAGTTACAGTGCCCTGCAGTTCGGCAAGCTAGACGGAAACTCGATTAACTATTGCATGTTAAACGGTGCAGCGGCAACGCTGGTGCTCATCAGTCTCAGTAAAGATTTTAACCTCGCCTCGGCAATCATTCAGATGGTCTGGATTTCAGTCAGTTTGTGCGGTCTTTATCGCTATGTAAAACGGCGCTCTGAAGTGAGGTCTGGAAACCGCAGTATTGTGCGATCCTTTGAAAAAAAAACAAAAGCCCCTAATCTCGCTCGTCGGGGTGTTGGTGTGACTCGCAAAGGCACAATATCCCTCGGGAGGTAATTGCCGGTAGTCGGTAACTTTCAGCAGCATCAGTAGTGGCATCCAGAGGCGAAATCTGTGCACTCCAAATTGTTGATTTTTGAAATCAGTGTCCTGAATTAATTAAAGAAATTCGGACCAGGTGATTATTCACATCAAGTATGTGAGCTAATCGCCGTTATACGCGTTGCATAGTCGATTGTTTTGCACCAACCGGTGTGTTTGACACGAATCGTCACAAGAGGAACGCATATGGCGGTACGGAGTAAAGTGCTGGCAGTAGATGACAACGGCACGAATATCATGCTCTATGAGGAACTGCTCGAGGAGTCTTACGAACTCGAGACAGCCGCAGACGGCCAGGAGGCACTGGAAAAGGTGGCTGCGTTTAAGCCGGATGTCGTACTGCTCGATATTATGATGCCCGGTATGTCCGGTTATGAAGTCTGCACAGAGATACGGCAGATGCCGGTGATCGGTCCGTCTATCAAGGTGATACTGGTTTCTGCACGTAACACCACTGAAGACCGGATTATCGGTTATGAAGCTGGTGCAGATGATTATCTGATCAAACCGTTTGACGAGGATGAACTTGAAGCAAAGCTAAAAGTGTTTTTGAAGCTCAAGTCAATGGAAGAGATTGATCAGCTGAAGTCTGCGGTGATGTCGATGTTTAGCAATGAAACCCGCACGCCGTTAAACGGTATTTTGGGGCCACTGCAACTTCTGCAGTCAAACAATGAGACTAACACTCCGCAGGAACGTTCGAACTGGTTAAACCTGATATCAAAATCGGCAGAGGATCTGCAATCTCTGGTGGAAAAAGTACTGCTACTTTCAAAACTTCGATCGGGTCAGCACAAACTGCGACTGCAGGACGAGGGCTCTGCCGATCTGTTGCAGCACCTGGTGTACTCGGTTCAGCAGGTATCATCGGCGCGGGGTATTGATGTCAGCGTTGTTGAAGCTCCGGAAGCACAGTTGCCGGTAGACCGTGATCTGATCATGAAGTGCCTGATGACGCTGGTCGACAACGCCTTAAACTTCAGTAAGTCCGGAAGCAGTATTGCGCTCGGTGGCGCACAACACGGTAACGAGTACCGTTTTTCTATTGCTGATGCCACTCATCAGGTTGACCCGTTGGTACTGGAGTCGATGTGGGGTGAGCCGGAACATGACCAACCGCCTGAAGCACAAAGTCTTGAAGGTCAATCGTTAAGCTTATCAATTGCACGTGAGGTTGCCGCGATGCACCGTGGAAAAATCACAGCTGCCAGCAACGACAAGGACGGAACTGTACTTACACTCGCGCTGCCGTTGGCGGCGTGAAGCTGTGCCGGTTCTGTAAGACGGTATTGGATTCAATTGGAGATTCAAATGAAAAACACCATTATGCTGGCTCTGGCAGCGGTGATCACCTGCTTTTTTACCAGCGCGATTGCTGAGTCCGAAGCTGCTAAGCAAACACTGACGTTCGGTGTAGTACCGCAGCAATCTGCAGGAAAGCTTGCCAGAAACTGGGGGCCGATCCTTAAGCACATTGAAGCTGAAACTGGTATTAAATTGCGCTTTGCTACAGCGCCATCAATTCCGGAGTTTGAAAGAAGGCTTGCAAAAGGTGAGTACGATCTAAGCTACATGAACCCTTATCACTATACGGTTTTTCACGAGGCACCGGGCTACCAGGCATTTGCCAAAGCTAAAGGTAAGCAGATTAAGGGCATTGTGGTGGTTCACAAGGACAGTGAGATTCAGGATCTGAGAGAACTGGACGGTTCTGTTATGGCATTTCCCGCACCGGCAGCTTTTGCCGCCAGTGTGTTGCCGCGGGCATACCTGGCCAACGAAGAAATTAACGTTGAGCCTAAGTATGTTTCGTCACATGACTCTGTTTATATCTCGGTGGCAAGAGGTTTGTATCCGGCCGGTGGTGGAATTATAAGAACACTGAACTCGATTGATCCGGGTATAAGAAACGAACTAAGAGTGCTCTGGACAACAAACCCTTTTACCTCCCATGCACTCGCCTCGCATCCGCGTGTCTCACCGGAAGCAGTGGGCGCGATTCAGGCCGCTATGGTTGACCTTGAAAATAGTGAGGCAGGATTAGAAATGCTCGGGGCGTTGTCATGGAAGGGTGTTGAGGCCGCCGAAAACAGTCGATGGAATGATGTTCGTGAATTGGGACTCGACCTTCTCGATATGCTGATTAACGGTACCTGAGACCGCTCCGTACAATGGTAGCCGGACTACAAAAGTTCAACATCACGCCATTGACGCTGACCTGAGTAGATCTTCTCTGCAATGTCGTTTCGCCTGAAAACAATTCTTGGTATCGGTCTGATAGAGGCCGTGTTGCTGGTGTTGATGGTACTCAGCGCACAGGGTTTTTTACGCGACTCGAATCAGGAACAATTCGTTCAGCGCGCGCTTTCAACCGTGAAGCTGTTTTCCGATGCAACCAAAAATGCGGTTATAGCCACTGACCTGGCATTGCTTGACAGTTTTGTAGAGGAAATTAAAAACAACCCGGAAGTTGTGTACGTTCGAGTGGTCGGGCAGGGCGACATGGTGTTGTCGCAGGCAGGATCAGAATCGGCGCTGCAAAAGAAGTTTAAACGCGACGACAGCTTTGCTGATATCGACGATTCAGTCTTTGATATCAGCGCACCTATTACAGAATCTGGTTTTGTCTTTGGCAGGGTAGAGATAGGATTCTCTGACAACAAAATTGCTCAATTGCTGGAGAGTTCCAAACGCACGCTAAGCGGTATTGCTGTAGTGGAAATTCTATTGGTAGCGCTTTTTTCCTACTTGCTGGGTACCTATCTTACACATCAGTTACAGTATTTGAAAAACGGTTCTGAAGCACTTGCCAGTGGCAAGCTTGGTTATCAGATTCCTGTCAGGGGCACTGATGAGCTGGCTCGAACTGTCGGTGCATTCAACAGAATGTCACGTAAACTGAAGGAAAGTGAACTACGCAAGGACGCGTATTTGCACTCGGCGCTACATGCAATTATTACCCTCGACAAAAACGGTATAGTGACAGAACTTAACGGCGCCGCTGAAATTCTATTGCTGTCGGCGCGTGAAGAAATGATCGGGCAGCCTGTTCACCGGGTTTTGTCATTAGCGGACGGCGATCAGCGCTTGTCTCTGGTGGCTGAAAAGATTTCCGATACCGACAAAAAAGCATTGCTGTCCAAAACTCATGAGTCTGTGTTAAATCGATGGGATGGAGAACTTGTACACCTGCAGTGGGTAATCAGTGAAGTGTTGCTGCACGATGAAACTATCTATGTGCTTTTTGCAGAGAATATTAACGATCGCAAGGAAGCAGAGCGTTCGCTGATTGCCTCAACAAGGGCGGCACAGGAAGCCAACGACGCGAAATCCGAGTTTCTTGCAAACATGACGCACGAGCTAAGAACGCCGTTGCAGGGTATGATCGGATTTTCGAGCCTGGGTGTGAAGAGAGCCGAAAAAGCGTCCCCTGAAAAAGTCAAAAAGTACTTTGAGACAATTCAGGACAGCGCCAACACGTTGCTTAGTTTGGTAAATAACCTGCTGGACTTAACGAAACTTGAATCCGGTAAAATGGATTACCGGTTTGCTTCAGCCAACATCGATGACACTGTGAAACACGTGATCAACGAGCTACAGGCACAGGCTCAGTCCAATTCGATAATGATCGAAGCGCCTGCTGTCAGTATCTGTCAGCCGCTGGTGTTTGACCCAGACAGGCTGGAGCAGGTACTTCGAAACCTGCTAGGCAATGCATTAAAATTTTCACCGGCTGGCTCGACAATCAATGTCACGCTGGAAGACACCAGCGACGCGGTGAAGGTGAGTATCATTGACTGTGGACCGGGCATTCCGCATGGTGAAATCGAGAAAATCTTCGATAAGTTTTCGCAGTCGTCTGTGACCCGCGACGGCTCCGGTGGCACTGGTCTGGGGCTGCCGATATGTCGTGAAATTGTCTCTGCCCACTCAGGTGAGATAGTCGCAGAGAACAAAACGGACGGTGGCGCCGTATTTACCTTCACCATCCCACGAAACCTCCCGCAGTCGGATGACTGCGAACCCGGGCTTCTGAACAAGGGCAGTAAAAAAGTGGCAGCGTGACCCGTCCCGAGTTAAAAATGCTGCGCAAGTCTCAACTACAGCGGTTGCTACGAACAGTTTGTAACATCTGACATTGCCGGCATCGGCAGATATACAGTTGCGCGCTGACGCGCCGATCAAATATTAAATACTGTAAATCTGCATGGGTCTGTGTGTTAGTGGGCACAGTGTTACAGATTCTCTTACTGAACAACCGGTCTGCGATGGCAGGCAGTAGTGGCCAAACGGAGACGGCGTGAATACATGGCATAAAGCTGCACTTACTGCGGCATCGATTGCGATTCAAACACAGGCATTTGCTTCCACTGCGGGTGTTAACCCGGGGTCGAGTATGACCACCGGACCGGCGTCCAACGTTCATTCAATTGCCGCGGCTTCTAACAATCCGGCGATGACTTCTCTATTGGTGGATGACGATTAACGCTGGCGTTTTTCATACTTCCCAAACCTTGGTTTTAGTGCTGAGTACGGTGATGTTGAAAATTTCTCAGATGATATTGAAGAGCTAATAGATATAATCGACGACCCGGCTTTGATTCAGGAACCGGTCAATGAAGTGCTGACGCGGTTTAACAATGCCTTAATTAGCCTCGGAAGTGACGGTTATTTAAAGAGCTCACTGGGTATTGGTGCACCCATTCCGGCACTTGTACATCGTTCACCGGTTTTAAATTCCTCCTTCGGTATCAGTGCCAGCGTGCTGGGGCAGGCCAGTGTTCAGGTGCTTGACAGCGAACTTACCTATGACGATCAAAACGGTTCTTTCTCTACTGCAACTTCGCTGTATTTAAAAAGCGGAATTCAGAAATCAGTTAACACTGAGCTACAGCCGTGAACTGAAAAACACACCTGCGCTGCAGTTTGCCCGCAAAGGTAAGTTGTACGGCGGTGTAGCTGCAAAGCTCGTATCTCTCGAATTGAGTAAGCAGGTGTCTCCGTTGCAACAGCTTGACGGTGATAATGTGTCGGATGTGATCAGAGATGAATACGATGCCAATCTGAATCAAAGCACCAATGTTGCACTGTCTGCCGGGCTGGTCTGGGAGACGGGCAGATACCGACTGGGTTTTACACTCGAAAACATCAACTCACCGCAATTTGAATATGGCGCAATTGGCGTGGACTGCGCCGACAAGCCGGAAAACACAACAGCCCGCAGCAGCTGTGAAGCGGCGGCTCAGTTTATACAGGCAGACGGCAGAATCCGGGGGCGTGAAACGCATACCATGCATGCCAGAACACGTGTGGATGGTCTGGTGCATCTGACCCGCAACTGGATGACCACGGCATCGCTCGATCTGGCTGCATACGACGATATTGTCGGCTTTGAAAATCAATGGCTGCACCTGGCCAGTGTGCACGAGTTTGATAACCGGTTTATTCCATCAGTGCGTATCGGTCTGCAGAAGAACCTTGCCGGTGAGCAGCTTTCCAGTCTGACTTTTGGTACCAGTCTGTTTAAGTTTTTATCGGTTGATATGGAGTACGGGCTCGATACCACCACCGTTGATGGCGATTCCGCGCCACGCCGCTTTGGCATTGCCTTCGGTATTGAAGAGCATTTCTGACAGTTTCCTGTACCGGACACTGCATTCTACTACGTGATTGAACTCAGGGGTTTGTTGCCCCTATGCATCAGGGACAAGTACACATGACACACGGGTTTGCTTTAAAAAGAAACTGGCTGACAATTGCCGTGACTGCGGCACTTATTGCCGGTTGCGGCGGCACCGGGCAGGACGAGGGGTCACCGTCACAACAATTGCAGGAGTTTGGCGGGTCGGTGATAGACGGTTATCTGGCCAGAGCCAGTGTTTTTCTCGATACCAATAATAACGGTACTCGTGACGCCTGGGAACCATCCGCGTTTACTGACAACGAAGGTTTTTACTCGTATAACCCGCGCACCGATACCGACTATTGTGCAGACACAGCAACCGAACAACAGCAACAATATTGCCTCAGCACAGCTGTGCAGTATGACAACGTGGTGGTACGGGTAGATGGTGGCTACGATGTATTAACCGGTGAACCGTTTCTGGGGCAAATGACCAGGCGCGTGAATGTGGCAGAAGGAGACTTTCCAACTGATCAGCCCTTGGGCTGCAGGAAACCGATCTGGATCGTGATTACCTGAACACTGACGGCAACGGTACTATTGACGCAGATCTGTTAAACAAGGCGCTGACCATTCATAAGTCGGTCACTGTGCTTGCAGATCGATTAACAGACACCTACGATGAAATTGGCGAAACCTTCGGTACACCAAATGATGCCAGTGCGTTTGTGTATCAGGCGCTGGCCGAACGTGTGGCTGACAGCCAGAATCTTGATGCAGCCTTGCAACCACAGCAACTTTATCAGGTGCTGGATGCTGCAGAGGAAGAACTAAGAGCGATCTACCAGCGTAAGGATATTAGTTTGCCTTCTGATATGGGTAATCCTGAGCAGCCGCAGAACTTTGTACGAATAGCGGGTATCGTCAGTGATATACCGCCAGTGGTCGATGCCCTGATTGATGTTAACGATCCGCTGCCGACCGAACAGGATGTCACGGGCAAAGCCAGAGCACTGGAAGCACTGGTGATCAAGGCGGTTAATGAAGTGACTGTCGACAACACCATAGAAAATACTGTGGCGTTTTTTACCGACCAGAACAACGAGCCGTTGATTGGTGCGCTGGTGGAGAGCCTTGGTGGCGACAATGCCGATGTGGACCTGTTAGCCAGAAACGATTTCAGTGGCGACGATTTTGACAGTGTGCTTGAAGTGGCGCAATCATCATCAGTACCCGCAACCGCAGTACCGATTACGCAGGTGGGTGGTATGCAACTGCGTTTGTCAGACATGCATCTCGGTTCTGCGCCGGATAAGCTTGATGACAGTGAGATTGAGTTTTATTTCAATGGCAATGCGAATGACTCAGAGGGTTCATTCACAGCCTGCGTCAAAATAATTAACGACGCCAACGAAGACGGCACACTGGGTGAGGGCAATACCCGTGGTGAAATTGCTGAAGGTTTCTGGAGTAAGCTCGGCGGCTCGAACGGCACGACCTATAATTTGCTAATGACAGTGGATTTCCTGGGAGGGACCTACCAGGGAATTATTAAGGTGGCAGGAAGTGAATTGATTAACGGAGTTGAGCATCAGGCAATTCGTTTCGACCATGACGGACAACTAGAAACATGGCACAGCCTGAATGGCTTCACAGCGCAGGGTGAGGTGCCCGAGTCAAGCGCAACCTGTGAAGCAAGGCTGCCATCGCGGGTGGGTATCTGAGTTATTGCCCGGTAAGTTATCGGGTATTGAAGCCCGTTTGTTCACGCAGACGGGCTTTTTTATTGCTTTAATACTGCGCTCTGGTTACCTGCTCAGGAAACGACTTTTGTAGCGTTCTGATCACAGGTGCTTTTTGAAAAGTGAAAAGCCAGTAGTGCAATAGCAATGCACAAGGCGGGTAAGCTGATATAAGTCGCCTTGAACAGAATAAACAATGCAAGTGCCAGCCGCAGTATGATCTCAGGCGCGGAGAGCGCGCGTCGATCAAAGCCTGCCAGCGCACTGGCCAACAGGTAGAGTGCGACAATCAGTTTTACTATTAGCCACCCCAGCTGTGCTAAATGAGTCTGGCCATCGTAGCCTGGCAGATACTCGGCCGCTGAAGGTGATGACGAAGGATCAAGTATTGCCGATTCTATCAGTAGTAGTTCCGGATACATGGCAAACACAAACGGTATCACAAACATCACAATACCCGATCGCACTGCAGAAAATGCGGTTGACATGGGTTCTGCCTTGGTGATGGTTGCTGCAGTAAACGCAGCGATAGCTACCGGTGGCGTAATCGCCGATGCCACGGCGAAATAAAATATAAACATGTGAGCGGTAAAAATAGACAAGCCAAGGCCCGCGAGTACCGGCCCCATCAATAACGCCACATTTATGTAAGCCGGTACCGCAGGCATTCCCATGCCAAGTAGTACGGCCAGTGCCATGGTGGTGAGTAGTGCGACAAACTGAAACACACCCGAACCACTGCCACCGAGGTCGAGCGAGCGTAGCCAGCCCAGTACGTCCAGTGAGATAAAGTCTGATAAGCCGGTGAAGTTAAGGCAAAAATCTATAATCGATACTGCCAGAAACATCAGGTAAAGCGTAGAGATAAGCACACCCGAACCCGACAGCGCGTCGAGAAGTCTCGATGGTTGTTTGCGCATATCACGATCAAGGAATAGCAAAAAGCACAACAGAATGACGGCCCACCATCCGGCGCTGCCGGCGTCACCGGCTGAGTTTTGTACCAGTTGTAAAAACCACGGCAGGTCGGTGGCGAGGCAGGTGCCATTGACGACTGAAGTTTGCGCGCCTAACAACGAACCGATAAAACCGCAGCCAATTGCTTCTTTTGGTGTAAGCAGTAAAAACAGAATCAGCAATATTGGCCCGAAGATCATTATCAGGTTGAGTTTGTCGGCACGCGTCAGGATCATGTCTTCGGTGATCTTTCCGATCGCTTCAATGCCTTGTTTGCGCGACTGAAAGATTGCTGACAAAAACATACAGAAAAAATAGGCAATAGCCGGAATGGCTGCTGCGATAATGACTTCGCGATACGGCACCGCAGTAAGTGCTGCAAGTACAAACGCTGCAACACCCATGACCGGAGGCATGATTGAACCACCTGATGATGCGGCCGCTTCCATACCGCCGGCAAACACTTTTGAGAACCCGCGTTTGATCATCATGGGAATGGTTAAAACACCGGTGGACAATACGTTAACGACCGGGCCGCCGGATATAGTGCCAAACATAGCCGATGAAACAATCGCCGCATGGGCAGGGCCGCCGCGCAGCTTCCGTGTCCATAAAAATGCAAGTTTTATTAGAGACCGACCCCCTGCAGAAGCTCCGAACAGGCCTCCCAGTACAATATATGGAAACACGGTATTCAGAATAATATCCATGAACCTGCCAAGCAGCCCGGATGAGTTATTCACCAGCGCATCGTGAAGTCGCGGTCTTCCGTCGGATAGCAGGCGTGGTTCACCACCCAGTTTAGTCATCAGGTACTTGTTGATATCGTCCGGTCCATGGAAGTACCAGACCATAACGGTAGCAACGGTATAAGCGGCAATTGCAATGGCAACAAGTACCAGAGGCAGCCCCCAGACCTTGACGTTGTAAGCCAGAAAAATGATTACCGAGGCGAATATGATCGCTGCCAGCCACGCACCGGTGGTATTAATGCATTGCGGGTCGTCAACCGAGTCCGGTACCGGCAGACCAAAGTCTTCGGCAAAAGCGCGTTCTTCGGCAAGACTTTTGGCAATAAGTTCTGCGCGCTCACCGGTGATCTGATCGATCAGGCAAACTGCTTCAATCTCTACCATGTAGGTGAGCGATATAGCCACCGCGGCAACCACCAGCGCTACGTCCAGTGCCAGTCCAAAGATGCGGTGTAGTGAAGAACGGTTTGAGAATTGTCGCCACAGCGAGTGCTTTAACGCGACGATAATCATCATCACGGCAAACGTGAGGGGATAAAATATTTCGTAAGGGTATTTGCGGATCGTGAAATCTTTAAAGCCGAGGAATCCTTCGAATGCTTCATCAATACCCGGTATGCCCGGCATCGCATTAAGCAAACCTACAATCACCAGCCCCAGCGCCAGCCAGTAGACGATCTTTTGACCGGTATCAGGTTGCGTTGCGGGAGTGTTTGATTGCTCTGACATGACCTATCCGTCAGTTATTCGAAAGAAAAAGTGCCGGTGTAACCGAAGCTTAAAAAAAAGGTCGCCCGAAGTAGTTTCGGGCGACCTTGCATTGCGACACTCGGGCTCAGACTAAGCACTAATTACAGTGCTTCGGTTTGCCTGATGTTTTCAACCCCTAAACAATCTGTGATCAGGGTTTTGCGCAGTCTGCGATTGTGTAGCCGGCTTCTTCCCAGGCAGCCACCGCACCGGCATGGTACTTAAGCGGGTTGGGACCGCACATACCGGAACGCTCGGCATCGACTTCACCAAAGCCTGCATAGCGGGCAAACGGTGCTTTGGCCTTAAGCTGATCGAGCGTGTCGATGTGGGCTTTGGTTAATGCCTTGGCCAGATCGAATGACATGTCTTTGTTGACGATGTCTCCGCCGATAGTGGCAAGACCACGGAACATACCGTCTTCGGTAACCAGTGTAACGCCGCTTTCACCGAGTGTGGCCTTGGAGGCTTCAAGTGTGAAAGGTGCGCTTCCAGGGGCCTTCAGGTACTTTTGGAATGCTTCGGATTCCCATTTGTCTTTCGGCGTCGACCAGACCGTCATGTTGCCGGATGCCAGTGCCTGAGTGATGCGGCTGTCGGGGAACAAAATTGGTAGCACAATCGCGTCTGCAGAACCGTCGGTGATGGTTTTGACCGCCTGACCCCAGTTAACCTGCACGCCTTTGTAGCCGTCGCCTTCCTTCAGACCGGTAGTCAGCTGAATGATAGAGCGTGCATTGGTTAGTGCAGCCCCGCGTGGTGGACCGTTGTAGATGGTTTTGCCTTCAAGATCGTCCCATCCGCCGATACCTTTCGAGTCATAGGCGTACATGGCGAAGATACCCAGCGTGACGGGGTAGAGCGCGCGCAGATTGGACGCCAGCTCGGCACCTTTTTCAGCACCCAGCTTAGAGTACGGGCCGCGACCCTTGGAAAGCAAAAACGGCAGAATGTACGGTGTGCCGGCAATATCTGTTTTGCCTTCGGCAACGTTTTGAATGGAATTGGTCAGTGTTTGCCCGTCGGCGACCTGAATGTTAGCGACGCCTGCCTCAGCGGCAGCTTCAGCCAGGTGCGCCATGGACAGATGAATAGAACCGCCGGGTGACGCAGTTTCTGCCGTCAGGTTCTCGGCCGCATTCACTGCACATGACAATGCCGCAGCGGTGGCCAGCGTCAGTAGTTTTTGGATTGGTTTCACGATTGGTCCTCCACAGTAGTGATGGTACTAGTTTCCGCTATTTTGATGTATTAGTCGAGATGGCGACGGTTGCTGTGTCGTTTCTGCAGTTACAGCGCTGCGGGCAGGTGACGTGGAGATGAATCCAACTTATAAAGTGTGCACAAATCCCGACCGGTTACCTGCCAGGTTGCCCGGCTAACTGAAGGTGGAACGCATATGAATGAAAAACCGAATATTCTGATCCTGATGGTCGATCAGCTGAACGGCACGTTGTTTCCCGACGGGCCCGCTTCGTGGCTGCATACCCCGCATCTGAAAGCACTGGCAGAACGCTCTACACGGTTTCAAAACACCTATACCGCATCCCCGTTGTGTGCCCCCGGTCGCGCCAGCTTTATGTCCGGTCAGTTGCCGTCGAGAACCCGCGTCTATGACAACGCGGCCGAGTTCAGCTCTGATATCCCGACCTATGCACACCACTTGCGGCGTGCCGGCTACTACACCTGTCTGTCGGGGAAAATGCACTTTGTAGGTCCCGACCAGATGCACGGATTCGAGGATCGTCTTACCACCGATATCTATCCTGCTGACTTCGGCTGGACACCGGACTACCGCAAACCCGGAGAACGCATTAACTGGTGGTATCACAACCTCGGGTCGGTCACCGGGGCCGGCACGGCGGAGATCTCGAATCAGATGGAATACGATGATGAGGTCGCCAACTTTGCCGTGCAAAAACTTTATCAGTTGTCACGCGGACTTGATGAGCGACCGTGGTCGCTGACGGTTAGTTTTACCCACCCGCACGACCCGTACGTGGCGCGGGCTAAGTATATGGACTTGTACAGAGACTGCGATGCATTACTGCCGGTGGAGTCGGCCTATGCCTTTGACGATTACGATGCACACTCGCAACGTATAATGCTGGCCAATGACTACACCGGTTTTGATATTACCGAAGAACATATTCGACGGTCACGACAGGCATATTTTGCCAACATTTCGTACCTTGATGAAAAGTTCGGGCAGATTTTAAAAGTACTCGAAGAAACCCGTCAGGCCGACAATACCGTCATAGTCTTTGTCTCTGACCATGGTGATATGCTTGGTGAGAAGGGCCTGTGGTTTAAGATGAGTTTCTACGAGGGTTCGGCGCGAGTGCCGCTAATGATCAGTGCGCCGGGGTTGCCCTCCGGGTTGGTTACTACACCGGTTTCAACCATTGATGTGACACCGACTCTGGCAGACTTTGCCGGTGTGTCAATGGACGAAGTGATGCCGTGGACTACCGGTGAAACTCTGCTGCCACTGGCGCACGGGCAAACGCGTGAAAGCCCGGTGGCAATGGAGTATGCAGCGGAAGGTTCTTATGCACCGCTGGTGAGTTTACGTTCCGGGGTATGGAAATATAACCGCTGCCTGCTCGACCCTGAGCAATTGTTTAACCTGGAAACAGACCCGCACGAAAAACACAATCTGGCGGAAGACCCTCACTGTCAGTCAGTGCTTGAAGAGTTCAGACAGCAGGCTGAGCTGCGTTGGGACCTGGAAGCTTTTGATGCGCAGGTGCGTGAGTCACAGGCGCGTCGATGGGTAGTGTATGAAGCGTTGCGCAGTGGTGAATATTATCCGTGGGATTATCAGCCGTTGCAAAAAGCATCAGAGCGTTACATGCGTAACCACATGGACTTAAATACGCTTGAAGAGTCACAACGCTTTCCCCGAGGGGAGTAATGACTCAACTTCGTGCCGCCGTGCTAAAGAAGCTGGGCCCGGTACGCGACAGACTGCAGGCGTTGTTTAATGAAGCAGGTTGCGTGTATCCGCCGCCTGCAATTCGCCTGCTTGCGCTAAAAAGCGAAAGGCAGATAGAACTTTGGGTGGCCGATAAAAAACCGCTGTTCGTAAAGCAATATAAGGTGCTTGCAGCCAGTGGTGAAGCCGGGCCTAAACTTGTTGAAGGGGATGAGCAGGTGCCTGAAGGTGTTTACAGCATTACCGCGCTAAACCCTGCAAGTCGTTATTATCTTTCGCTGCGCATTGATTACCCGAATGCATTTGATTGTCACTGGGCTGCACATGATAACCGGCAACGTCCGGGTAGCGATATTTACCTGCATGGTGGTGCACAGTCAGTCGGCTGCCTTGCCATTGGTGATGTTGCCATTGAAGAATTGTTTGTACTGGCTGCAGATACCGGGCTTGCGAATCTGTCGATTGTTATTGCCCCTTACGATCCTCGAGTTAAACCACTTAATGCCAGTGGTCATCCGCCATGGGTTAAGCGACTCTATACGCAGATTGAATCTGAATTTAGCAACTTTGAAAGGCCGGCCGTATGAAACTTTATAGCGACAACACGCTTAAAACGCTTTTAACAGAGAAACTGCCCGACTGGAGTATAAACGGTCAGTCTATTCAGCGGACTTACAAGACTGCCGGCTGGCCGGGCACGTTAATGGTTGTTAATACGATTGCATATTTAAGCGAGGCGGCCTGGCATCATCCTGATTTGCACGTTGGATATCGGTCTGTGACCGTGTTGCTGACCACGCATTCAGATGGTGGTGTTACCGATCGTGATATTGAGCTTGCGGCTAAAATAGATCAGACGCTTAAGTGGCGTTCAGAGCTGCCGCAAAACGGCAGCTCGAACCAGCTGATCACCGGAGAGGCGTCAGCGGAAAAGTTGGATTAGGCTGCTGCAGCCAGGTGGCGTGCTTCTCTGAAGGTTATCAGGCGTCGTGTGTTTTCATCCCACAGCGCAAGCTTTACGCAACGCAGGCTTTTCCAGAATTTAAGCCTGCCGATTTCTTTGAGTTCAGGGTGTGCCTTGATGACTTTGGGCAACTTGTAAAAAGGTATACGGCTGGACAAATGATGTACGTGGTGAATACCGATGTTGCCGGTCAGCCACATGATTGGTTTGGGTAAATCATAAAACGAGCTGCCATGCAGGGCGGCGTGTTCGTGTGTCCAGTCGGGGCGTACATCCCAGTAGGTAGATTCGTACTGGTGCTGCACATAAAAAAGCCATACGCCTATCGACGCACCGAGTACCACAATGGGAATTTGGATTAACAAAAATGCCGACAGACCTGCTGTTTTGATTAAAACGATTGCGGTCAGCAGAATGCCGACGTTAGTTGCCAGTGTGCTTACCCAGCCTGCCAGTCCTTCTTTCATCGCACCTACAGGAATTCGATGCCGCAGCAAAAACATATAGGCGGGGCCCAGTCCAAACATCACGAACGGATTGCGGTACAACCGGTATAGAAGTTTCCGGGCCGGTGTCATTTCCTGATATTCAGTGACGGTCAGGGTGTCGATGTCGCCCATACCGCGGCGTTCAAGATCACCGCTGGTGGCGTGGTGGCCTGCGTGCAGGCGGCGCCAGTAATCATAAGGGGTAAAAGTAAACACGCCCAGCAGTCGACCGAACCAGTCGTTAGCGGCTTTTGAGCTGAACATCGCGCCGTGACCACAGTCGTGCTGCAAAATGAACAGTCGGACCATCAGACCTGAAGCGGGTAGCAGTAATAGCAGGAAACCGATAATCGCAAGTGCAGAGCCGTTCTGCAGCAGCTTCCAGAGAACAAACCACAGCGCAATCAGCGGTACGATGGTGGCGATGCATTCGAGGGTTGCGCGGCCGTTGTCTGCATTTTTGTAAGGAGCAAGCTTACGGGACCACTTCTGCGAATTGGTAGTCAAGGTTGTGCCTGTCAGGAAATGGGGGCGGATGTCTACGGGGTTAACAACATTTGAACCAATTGCGAAATGGATATTCGCAACCGCCGACCGAGAGGATGGTTTCGAGACGAAGGCGTCAAACTATTGTCTGAACAGATTGTTCGAACGGTGGCACCAGGCCACCTTATTAGCTGTTTAAGTGTGCCGGCATTATTCCATGGCACGGCAGCTATCGTAAGTGACCAAATGAAAAACTGGTAGTTATAGATGGCACTTGTACTGGTGCCATCTTTATCACACTGCCGGATAGCAATGCACAAGCTGTTGTTATGCATAGCAAAAGCTCTGAGCGGAACTTGCAGCGAAGCCTTTAAAATTTAACTGACAGATCCTGCAGCCAGATTGGCATAACATCGAGCAGCCAGGTGTCAATTACCTTGTTCCATTGTAGTAGAATTGCCACGCCCACCAGAATCAGGGCCACTCCCATGATTGGTTTTGCCCACGGCATCCACTTCATTAGTCGGTCGCGCCGGCGGTTAAGTAGTTCACGTGAACCGTAGGAAAGCAGTAACAGTACGGTAGAAACTCCCAGACCAAAACACAGCATGGTGACGGTGGCCTGCAGCAGGCCCTCGCCGGAAGCTGCGAGACCAATCGCACCACCGAGTGTTGGTCCAACACAGGGCGACCACACTGCACCGAGCAGCATGCCAATTAAAAACTGACCGAAACCGCCTTTGGACTGCACAGCATCCATTCGGTTATTGGCACCGGAGGCCAGGGGTGCTGCTGCAGTAGCCAGTTTTTCCTGCGCTCTGGGGATAAGCAAAATAATGCCGAATATCAGCATCAGGACTGCGGCGGTTTTGTTAATGGTGGATTCTGACAGTCCGATCAGGTGGCCGAACGCAGTCACCAGCACCCCGACTACGGTGAATGAAACTGTCAGACCAAGCGCCATGTAAATCGGCCCGTGGCGGTTACCCTGAAACGCACCGGCGATGATTACCGGCAGTAGTGGCAGCACACAGGGGTTAATTAGAGTCAGTACGCCGGCAAGCCAGGCCCAGAAAAAAGTCATTAACGGTAACTCGGTAAGAATTTCACTGAGTATAGGACCTGAAACTGCCGCAAAGTTCACTGAAGCGGCAGGTCATCGGTTTTTACGTGCGGCAAATGAGATCTTTTCGTGGGTGGCGGCCGGCCCTTCAGGAGGGTTGTAACTGTGCCTCTATCACGTAACGCAGCGGACCGCCGGGTAGAATTGCGTCGAACGGATAACAGGTAACGAGCAATAGCCGTGCTGCGGAATGATCGACGGCAATCTGATCGTGACGGATGTCGGCAATGTAAATGTGGCTGACCCGGTATTCGTGCCATTGCTGTTTGGCATCCTGCAATCGGATGATGTCGTCGACTACCACTTTGTGCAGATGATTGAAGTGAGTGTCGCGGTGTGCACCAATTACTATCAGTCCCTGTTCACCCGGTGCCACAGAACCCGCTGTCATACCCGGTCCGAAGGCCAGTGCTGTACCGTGACTGCCGTCGAGCACCCGGGTATCGAGAGCGGCTGCCGGCACTTTGAGCCTTGCCACGACCACGGTGTCTGCCCATGGCCATGGCCTGTGCGGCAGGCCACCGCTGGCCAGTGACTGATCCCATGCACGGGCGATCAGGTGTTGTGCCAGTGATGCCTTGGCCATCAGGTACGTTGCATCGGCAGCGACGGCCGCAGCCACAACCATGAGCGTTGCTGCGATACACAGCTTTATGCGGATCATGCGCCGGCTCTGTTTTGTGGATAGTCTGAAGACTGACTGTGGCTTCTGACCTGACAAAGCGTCGCCAGACCAAACAGTATGGCGAGCAGCGTAAACACTAACGACAGCGCCCAACGCCACGCCAGACCCAGGCTGCCCTGTGGAAACGCCATCGTGTTACCGGCCGGCATCGCTGATGGTACTTCGGTTGCAGCCAGACCGTGCACGGACGGATCGCGGCTAATCTTTTCTTCGACGGCGATCAGACTGGTGTAGTCAGACACAATGCCATACTGCAACGCGATATCGGTGATCTGTTGTTCAATGTGCTGTGGTTCATGGCTAAACAACAGGTTGTCTTCCAGTGCTTCGATTTTGCGATACGCAAAGCGTTTGGCAAGTTGCTGTTGTGCGGCTGTTTGTGGTGTTAACTGCAGCGTTCTATTCCAGGTGTGTTCGCCCTGAGAACCGCTAATGATTATTTCTCCTGAGATATCCGCACTCTGCCATCTTGCGTCGGCCAGAACCGGTTCGCCTGCGTATAAGTCCGGAACGGTGGCCGGATAAAGCTCGGGTTGCGACATACCGTTGAAGCTAATACTGATGTCGGTCAGCACCGGGCGTTCGAGCTTGCTGAACAGTTGCAGCATTTTATTTTTAACATCCCGCAGATCACTGATCAGTGTGTAACTTCCGCGGCCAACCTCGGCGGCTTTGCGCATAAACCAGGTGTTCGGTGCCGAGCCAATGCCCACGGTAAACAACCGGTTGTTGCCGAGGTGTTGGTTGATATAACGAAATATCTCGTTTTCGTTGCCAACACTGCCGTCGGTGACAAATACTATTTGTCTTATTCGATCGGCGTTGTCGGTATTGTTATCGGATAAGGCCATGCGCACTGCAGATGCCATTTCAGTACCGCCATCCGCCGACAGATAATTTATCCAGTCGACTGCATGGCGCTGGTTTTCCGCTGTGGCCGGGTGTGCTGTGGTAAAAAGGGCATGGGCATCGTTATCAAACTCAATAACATTAAAGGTGTCTTCTGCGGACAAACGTTGAATACCAAACGCCAGTGCGTTGCGTGCCTGACGGATGGAGTTGCCCTGCATAGAACCGGAAGTGTCGATGACAAAAATCACTTCACGTGGCAGCGGTGCAGCGTTAAACAATGTCTGCGGTGGCAGCAACATGATTGATGCAAAGGTTTCGTGCGGTTGTTGTGAAGTTGACTCGCGGGTTTCACTGAAAACCGCTGCATGAGGGTTTTGACCTGTTGGCGGACTCCACGACAATCTAAAGTCACGGTCCATGGCAACTGTGGTGTTGGCCAGCTCTACCTGCCACGTGTTGTTGTTACTGGTGGTAAGAATATCGTGTGATTTGCTGGTGACTGTTTGCAGTTCGATACCTGCATCGATCACCACACTTATTTGTGTGTGTGCTGCCTGATCTGCTGCAACCATCGGCGGTGTAATTGCCTGTACATCGGCCCATCCGGTCGATGTTGTGCTAAGTGTCTGCTCCGATGATGTGGGGCTTTGCAGCTGTTGTCCGGGCACATAGCGCGGAGTAATGGTCAACGGGAAGCTAATACTGAAAACACCTTCGTCGTAGTGAACGCCGGTCTGAAAACCAATGGTGATTTTTATTGTCTCACCAGGGGCGATGTTGGCAACGTGCGTGGTAAAAAGGTTTTTACGCTGTTTGGCAAGCTGGTATTCCTGTGACGCCTGCTCGCGCGGTTTGATCACGCCGTTAATGATGCGATCGCCAATTTGCATTTTGAGTATGTCCACGCTGGCGTCATCCGGAAGGGGAAACGCATAGATCGCCTCCTGCCAGGTGTTGGTGGTATTTTGAAATGTCTGTGTCAGGTGCGTGCGTGTCAGCATGCCGGATACTTCAATCTCGGCTTCGGTGTTCAGCAGCGGGGCGGTGACATTGCCTTCGGCAAAAAACAGTGTGCCGCTCGATACTTCATCGGCACTGAAAGATTGCGCTATGGCGGTATGGTGCGCAAACAAAACAGTCAATAACAAACAAAGGGTGGTTGCGGTGGCAAGGTGGTTTTTCATAGCGGGGCTCTGCATGGTTCGATGGTCTGTATTAAAGACTCACAACGTGGCGAGCGCGTGGCCGGGTTCTGATAGAATCCATCGAAAAATGACAAACCATGGCAACCTGCGGTTTATTGCGCCGGTAGCTGAACCGGCGGATCGAGGTAACCTATTGAATATTTCTGTGTCGCTATGCCGCCCGGCGGTGGCAGCGCTGTTGTTGTGTGGCGCTGTACAAAATACTTTTGCAGACACTGCCCAAAGCAGTAATGCTTCGGCGCAGGCAGAAGCCGGCGCTGAAGAACTGGAAGTTGGTGAGCAGTTGCCACAATGGGAGTTTGGTCTTGCGGCAGCGGCGTTGCGGGTTCCCGCTTATCCGTCTTCAGCGTCCACCAGCGAACGGCAGTTTCTGGTGCCGTGGGCGGTGTATCGCGGCGAAAAAGTGCGGCTGCAGGATGGCGGCGCCAAGCTGATCGCACTTGAAAACAGCCGGTTCACTGTCGATGTTTCTATTGCTGCCTCGTTAAATGCCAACTCGCAGGATGCACCATTGCGACAGGGCATGCCCGATCTCGATTACCTGCTGGAGTTTGGTCCCAAAATCGATTACCGAATCTTTGACCGGCAACTGGAATCCGGTCAGCGTCGTCGTATGAGTTGGTCGACCGCATTGCGCGCTGCGATTTCCACGGACTTTGCGTCTGTCGATTCGCGTGGTGCGGTACTTGGTACACAGCTGCGATATCGACATTCAGGCCTCGCTGACGGCAAGGCTTCGCTGTCGGTATCATTGAGCGCGGCATGGGCCAGTGAAAAGCTGCACGATTACTTCTATCAGGTTGATCAGGCTTTCGTTACCCCTGACAGAGCAGCGTACGATGCCGGTGCAGGCTTTGTTGGTGCCGGGCTGCGATTTGGTTTCAGCCGTCAGATTACACCACGCCTGAGCACCTATCTGGGCGTTGGCGCGGCACTGCATCATGGTGCGAAAAATCGCAACAGCCCGCTATTTGAGCGTGAATCCAACTTCAGTGTGTTTGGCGGGGTTAGCTGGGAAATTAAACGCAGCAAGGCCACTATTACCGTGCTCGATGAGTGATCGCCACCTTTGTGGTGTTGGCAGGTATTGCCAAACCGGGTGGGTGGACCACCGATTCCTAAATTGTGTGTACCGCTGATCGGTAGAGGCTCTGCGAACTCACCGGTGTGTGCGGTACAGCAACTCTATTAGCGACAAGTTGAGTCGTCGCCGTTATGCAGCAGGACTGGCGCTGATACAAAACTTGGTGGCGTTTGTGGGACTACTTGCGTTTGTGTATGCCAGGCTTCCATTAATATCATTCGGCCAATAGCTACAACTGGTGTTCGGTAGTTTGTACCGCACTTGCGCGCACGGTTTTATCAGTGCGATAGTTACTGGCGCAGGATACGCACACCGGCGTAGTGATCGGCGGCATCATTGTGATTGCCGCAGTTGCCTTTGCGAATTACGCAAGGCTGCCTGACATGAGGGTGAAAGCGTGCCGGTTGTGTATGGAGATATCCTTTCGGGTAACTGCTACAAAGTAGCGCTGCTGTGTTCGCAACTGAACATTAAGCACGAATGGCGCGAAGTGCTTATCACCCGTGGTGACACTAAAACGTCTGATTTCCTCGCCATGAATCCGGCCGGTCAGATTCCGCTGGTGGTGCTTGATGACGGCGCTGTGCTTACTCAGTCGAATGCCATTTTGCATTACTTCGCGCAGGGCAGCGCACTGTTACCCGCTGATAGCCTGATGCACTTCCGTGTGCTTGAGTGGCAGTTCTTTGAGCAGTACAGCCATGAGCCGAATATTGCGGTGCGCCGTTTTATAAAAAAATACGAGGGCCTGCCTGCGGCGCGCCAGGCAGAGTTCGATGCCAAAGAAGCCGGCAGCTACCGGGCGCTCAACGTGATGGAAAAGCGTCTTGTCGATCATGAATTTCTGGTCGCAGATCACTACACGCTTGCAGATATCAGCCTATATGCCTACACGCACGTGGCCGATGAAGCCGGGCTTGATCTTGAAAGGTATCCGGGTATCCGTCGCTGGCTTGGCACCGTCGCCGCACAGCCCGGTTACATCGCGATGGAGTCGTTACCATGAGCAAAATCCACAACACCCGTGTACTGCAAACTATTGATGCCGTGCGGATTCAGTGTCTGGGGAAAAATCAGGCGTTGCCGTCCGTTTGCTACACCGACAACGAACTACATGCGCTGGAGCTTGAGCGCGTGTTTCGACAAGGTTGGTTGTGTTTGGGAAGAGCGGACGAAGTACCGCAGGTTGGTGACTACTTCACTTATAAGTTGCTTGATGAGCCGTTACTGGTGGTGCGTTCTTCGGCGCAGACGGTGTCGGTTTATGCCAACGTGTGCCGGCACCGTGCAATGCCGGTAGCGCAGGGCAGCGGTAATGCCGAACGCTTTACCTGTCCGTACCATGCTTGGACCTACGATCTGCAGGGAGCCTTGAAAGCCGCACCGTTAATGAAGAACAAGGCGTCGCTGAAAAAGTGTGGCCTGCCGGTTGTGCGTTCAGAGTGCTGGAATGGATTTATATTTGTCACGCTTAGCGATACGGTTGCCCCGTTGGCTGACTCTCTGGCCGGTCTGGCATCGGTAACGTCGAACTATCAAATGCAGCACATGCATCATATTGCCAATTTTATAGAAGTCTGGGACTGCAACTGGAAGTCGCTAACCGAAAACTTTATGGACGGTTACCATTTGTCGGTGGTGCATCCACAGTCGTTACGCCCGCTAACACCCACTAACCTGTGTGACACGCTGAGCAGCGGAGACGCCTACACCAGCTATATCGCCAACTATGCCAAAGCGGCACCTGCACGTAACAGTTATGCTGCCACGCTTACCGACGCCGAAAAAAGGCAGTCGCGGCTGTTCTGTGTTTATCCGGCGATGGTCGCGTCCGTGTCACCGGATACTCTGGTGTATCTGTCACTGCAACCGGTTGGTGTTAGTCAGGTACAGGTAAAGTGGGGGATCTCGGTATTTGAAGATAATTTGTCTGCAGAAGAACAGCAGCAGCGGATTGAAAAGTGGCGCGAAATCAATCATGAAGATCATGAGATTTTAAAGGGCCTGCAAAGCGGGCTGCGCTCTTCATTTTACGAGGGTGGCGTACTGGCGCCCGAAAATCTGGAAGGCTGCGTCAGTGATTTTCACGACTATTTGATTGGAATGCTTAATTGACGTACGTGGTGTGGTGCCATTGCTGGTATATTTACCGATTTGACCCACAACGCACCCGACCAGCCAATGAGCAATCTAGCCGCAATTCGCGAACAATACGAACAGTTTAAGCTTCAGGGCTTGTCCCTGAACATGGAGCGCGGCCAGCCGGCTGACGCCAATTTTGACCTGAGTCTGCCCATACTGTCGTCTGTCGATGACAGCAACTACGTCACCGACAATAACGTCGATATTCGTAACTACCCGGGCGGTGTGCTGGGGCTGCGCGAGGCGCGTCAGGTATTTTGTGAGCAGCTGCGGGTCGGCCCCGATGAAATTATTATCGGCAACAACTCCAGTCTCGACTTCATGGCGCGTATATTTTCGTGGGCGCTGCTGCGCGGCATGATTAACAGTGATTCT
>CAYZVB010000018.1:0-713 GCA_964481315.1 uncultured Granulosicoccaceae bacterium | reverse complement strand
GCCCGGCTACGATCGTCACTTTACGCTGGCCAAAGCGCTTGGTTTTGAATTGCTGACTGTCGGCATTGATCATCATGGTCCTGATATGGACGCCGTTGAAAAACTGGCAGGCTCAGACCCGTCTGTGAAAGGCATTTATTTTGTGCCAACGTACAGCAACCCGACCGGTGACAGTGTATCGCAGGAAACCGCAGATCGACTGGTGAGCTTTAAAGCAGCAGCTGACGACTTCACCATTTTTGCCGACGACGCCTACGCCGTGCATCACCTTGAGGACACTCCGCCTGAGTTACCAAACCTGCTTGAGACGGCCAAAAAGCATGGTACACAGGACCGCGTTATGTTGTTTGGTTCTACTTCTAAAGTTACCTTTGCAAGTGGTGGCCTGGCGTTAGCCGGGATGAGCCTTGCGAATATTGATTACTGGTCAAAGGCGTTAAACACGCAAACCATCGGCCCCAACAAAGCAGAGCAATGGCGGCACGTGTTGTTTTTGCGGCAGTACCCGGACGGCTTAACCGGCCTGATGCGTGACCATGCAAAAATACTCAAGCCCAAGTTCGATTGCGTGCAGCGTGTATTAAATGAAGATTTAGGTAATCTGAATCTGGCTACGTGGACTAATCCGCAGGGCGGGTACTTTGTTAGCCTCGATACACGGCTGCCCATTGCCGCGCGTTTAGTTGAACTTGCGAAAGACGCCGGCCTGGCGC
>CAYZVB010000017.1:28916-30535 GCA_964481315.1 uncultured Granulosicoccaceae bacterium | reverse complement strand
GTCTGCAGACGCTGCAGTAACCGGTGTCAATGTCACCGTACAAAAACCACCCGATAACGACAACGCCATTTTCGAGATTGTCAAAACGGTAGATCAGATTGTCAGTCACATGGAACAAAACTATCCGGAGATAAAAGTCTATGTCACCGGTGGAGTCATGTTTGATGTTGCGTTTGCCAAATTACCCGCGCAGGAAAACCAGTTGCTGGTGCCGCTGATGTTCGGTCTTATATTGGTGATTGTTGGTGTTTCATTAAAAACCGTGTGGGCTACTGCTTCAGTCATTATTCTTATTGCGTTATCTGTTGGTGTCGCGATGGGTTTGTGTGGCTGGTTTGGAACGGTTTTAAATGCCGGTACCACCGGTGCGCCGGTTATTATTCCCACACTTGCTGTAGCGCATTGTGTGCATATGCTGGTGACCACCAGACAGAAGATGGCGCAGGGTTTGGCGCAAAAGGCTGCCATTGTCGAGTCGATGCGCATTAACTTCGCGCCGGTGTTTATTACCTGCGCCACCACGGCAATTGGTTTTTTAAGTCTCAACTTCTCCGAAGCGCCACCGTTCCGGTTGCTGGGTAATATTGTTGCGCTCGGCGTGATGGTGAGCTTTGTGTTGTCAGTTACCATGCTGCCGGCATTTCTATCCCTGGTTAAACTTAAACCTTCGCAGGGCCGCTCGTGGCTGCAACAATGGCTCGGCAAACTGGCCGATGTGGTCATCCGCTTTTACCGACCGCTATCTTTGCTGCTGCCACTGGTTGTAGTGGCGCTTGCACTTGGCACCACACAAATCGAACTCGATGATAACTTTATCGAATACTTCAGTGATAAGTTCGAGTTGCGCCGTGATACCGATTTTATCGAGCAGCGTTTAACCGGCCTCAACGCGATCGACTTTTCCATACCGGCAGCCGATGAAGGTGGTATCAGTGATCCGCAGTATCTGGCTGCCATTGAAGAATTTGCCCAGTGGCTGAGACAACAACCGAAAGTCACCAATGTCGGTTCGCTTTCAGAAACCATGAAAGAACTCAATAAAAGCATGCATGGTGACGACCCGGCGTACTACCGGGTACCGGAAAGTCGCGAGCTGGCAGCGCAGTATCTGTTGTTGTATGAAATGTCTTTGCCGTACGGCCTTGATCTGAACAACGCTATTGATGTGAGTAAGTCGCGCAGCAGGGTATTTGCGATTGTGCAGCAGGCAAGTTCCGGCGACATGCGTGAGTTAAGCGCGCGCGCCGAAGCATGGCTTTCTGACAACCATCCGTCGCTGTACGCCGAAGGCAACGGACTGTCGATGGCATTTGCGTATGTTTCAGAGCGCAATATTCGGTCGATGCTGTTTGGCTCGCTGCTGGCGCTGCTGTCTATTTCATTGATCTTAATCGTTGCGTTGAAGAGTGTGCGTACCGGGTTGATTAGCCTGGTGCCGAATCTGGTGCCGGCTGCCATGGCGCTGGGTATCCAAGGCAAGGATTGGGGGGATGGCCGCGCCGTCGAACCGCAGGGCCTGATAAGCGGCGTCTTCTATTATAGCGATGTCCATGCGCTCTGCTTGGTCGAGGAGTGTTTTGCGTTCGCTGAGATCAAGCGTGCGGCCGGTGGGGTTGGCG
>CAYZVB010000017.1:27410-28906 GCA_964481315.1 uncultured Granulosicoccaceae bacterium | reverse complement strand
CTGGTCGGTGAGGTCGGGCTGTCGGTGGCGGTGGTAGTGGCGGTGACGCTCGGGATTGTTGTCGATGACACCGTGCACTTTTTAACCAAATACCTGAAAGCCCGTCGCGAGCGCGGTATGTCTGTGGAGGCGGCAATCAAAGAAACCATGCAAACCGTGGGGGTGGCGCTGTGGATCACATCAATGGCGTTGACGGCAGGTTTCGGGGTGTTGTTTCTGTCGGGCTTCAAGGTCAATGCCGAGATGGGTATGCTGAGTGCGGTCACCATTATGATTGCACTGATTGCCGACTACCTGCTGCTGCCCTCAATTCTGATGCGCTTTGATCGCGCCCGCCAATCGTAGTGAACCGACAGGCAACGCTATTCAATTACCGGCGTTGGCGCGTTACTATGGATTTCTGCCATTTCGGCAGTTTTTACGGAGAACCCGAGGCTTGAATTTTTCCAGACCGGCCAGGCTCGAGCAGGCGCTTGAGCAATTGTGCAAAAGCAACTGGACAATTCTGGCTGGTGGCACTGACTATTACCCGGGGTTGCGCAGTGAGCCACCGCAGGGTGATGTGATGGATATCAGCGCCATCGACTCCCTTCGCGGCATAGAAATTACCGATCAGCAGATTCGCATTGGTGCGCTGACCACCTGGACCGACATTGTCAACGCCAGCCTGCCACCTGCGTTTATTGCGCTGCAACAGGCTGCCCGTGAGGTCGGGTCGGTACAAATTCAAAATCGCGCTACTGTGGCCGGCAACCTGTGTAATGCATCGCCGGCGGCTGACGGTGTACCACCACTGCTGGTGCTCGATGCCAGTGTCGAACTGGTGTCCATGGCAGGTACGCGAACAGTGCCGCTGCACGAGTTTATTCAGGGTAACCGGCGCACTGCGAAAAACACCACTGAACTGGTGAGTGGTGTGCTGGTGCCGGTATCATCGAGCGATGGCAACAGTGTTTTTGCGAAACTCGGCGCGCGCAAATATCTGGTGATTTCTATCGGCATGGTGGCAGTGCGAGCGTTGTGTAACGACGGCCATATTGCACAGTTAGCAGTTGCGGTTGGTTCGTGTTCTGAAGTCGCACAGCGTTTGCGAAGTGTTGAAACGCTGTTAACCGGTAAGCCTGCCAGCGACAAATCCATCGCACTAATCGATCATCAACACTTACCCGAACTTAAACCTATCGATGATTTTCGTGCGACGGCTCAATACCGCCGCGATGCTGCATTGCAAATTGTCAGAAGGGCCGTGGCCGGTAGTATCGGGGTGCAGCAATGACCGCTAGCCAAATTGATGTGCAAATCAATGGTGCGGCACAATCGTTGTCGGTTTGTCCGCTTGAGCGATTGTCAGAAGTCCTTCGGCAACACGGGTATACCGGTACCAAAGTCGGTTGTGATGCCGGTGACTGCGGTGCCTGTTCGGTCATTATTAACGGTGAACTTGCGTGCGCCTGTCTGGTGCCTGCAGCACAGGTTAACGGTTGCACCGTTGAGAC
>CAYZVB010000017.1:0-27400 GCA_964481315.1 uncultured Granulosicoccaceae bacterium | reverse complement strand
ACTGTAGAAGGGCTTGCAAACAAAGACAGTTTGTCAGCATTGCAGCAATCGTTTGCGCGTCATGGTGCGGCGCAGTGCGGCATTTGTACGCCCGGTATGTTAATGGCGGCAACGCAGTTGTTAAACCACACACCGAAGCCTACAAAAGCACAGGTTGAAGATGCGCTCGGTGGTGTGCTTTGCCGCTGTACCGGTTATCGCAAAATTATCGATGCCGTCGTCAGTGTTGGTGAAGCGGGCCAACATTATGATTTACCTGCAGCGGGTGCTGCCATTGGTGCGCCTGTCGAAAGGCTCGATGGAACCAGAAAAATAAACGGTACTGATCTGTTCGCGGCCGACGTGATACCGGCAGATGCGCTGCGGCTCAGACTAGTGCGCAGCCCGCTGCACAGTGCAGACTTTACGTTCGGAGATATCAACAACTGGGTTGAAGCTAACGACGGTATTGAAGCGGTTTTTACCAGTGCAGATATTCCGGGTAAAAATTGTTTTGGTGTGATTCCCCCGTTTGCCGATCAGGTCGTCTTTGCCGAGTCGTTTACGCGTTTTAAAGGTGAGGCGGTTGCTGCAGTGGTCGGCACAGCCGCGGCGATAAAAACACTTGATTTGCAGAGCTTCCCGGTCACCTGGAATGCACGCAAAGAGGTGCTTACACCACAGTCGGCACTACAGGCGGATGCACAGACAGTTCATCAGTCACGCAGTGGAAACATTCTTGTCGAAGGACTGGTAGAAAGGGGTAGCGCAAAAGAAAAGGTCGAAACCTCTGTGCACAGCGCCAGCGGCCATTTTACAACGCCGTTTATCGAGCACGCGTACATCGAACCGGAAGCAGGTATGGCGACACGGGTTGGTGACCGGATAGAGATATATACCTGCACTCAAACAGCAGGTATGGCACAGGAAGATCTGGCCACGATTCTCGATTTACCGATGAGTGCTATTCGTGTGCTGCCAACATCGGTAGGTGGAGGCTTTGGCTCTAAACTCGACTTATCTATTCAGCCTTATCTTTGTATAGCTGCCTGGCATTTGAATAAACCTGTGGCAGGGGTGTACAGCCGTATTGAATCAATGCAAACCACCACCAAGCGCCACCCTTCAGATATTCAAATCAGTGTCGGCTGCGACAATAAGGGCAGCATTACCGCCATTGATTTTGAAGGCGTATTCAACACCGGTGCTTACGCAAGCTGGGGGCCGACAGTGGCCAACCGTGTACCGATTCATGCCTCCGGACCTTACTACGTACCGGACTATCGCGCGCACTCGGTGGCAGTACATACCAACACTGCACCGGCTGGTGCTTTTCGCGGCTTCGGTGTGCCGCAGGCTGCCATTGCACTTGAATCGGTAATCGACAGGCTTGCCGACACAGCACAGATTGACCGGCTTGAGTTTCGTATGATCAATGCACTGCAAAACCATCAGCCAACCGCCACCGGACAGGTATTTGAAAAAGGTGTTGGTATTGGTGCATGTCTCAGTGCATTGCAAACGGCGTGGCATGAAGCGTCTAAACAAGTACAGTCTTACAACAGTACAGCGACACGCTATCGCAAAGGTCGCGGCCTTGGTACCTGCTGGTACGGTTGCGGTAATACGTCGTTACCCAATCCGTCGACGATAAAAATCGCCATCGACAATAATGGCCGTGTCGTATTGCATCAGGGAGCTATCGATATCGGGCAGGGCGCCAACACGGTGATGGCACAAATTGCCGCTGATACGCTTGGTGTGTCACTCGACAGTCTGGTTATTGTCGGACCCGATACCGATGTCACACCGGACGCCGGTAAAACTTCGGCCTCAAGGCAGACCTTTGTTACCGGCAACGCAGTAAAGCTGGCAGCCCTGGCATTGCGCGAATCTGTACTGCGGGAAGTTAATGCCTCTGCGGAATCAACGCTTGAAATGGTGGAAGGACAAATCGTCATCGACGATGGTCAACAACGACATAGCATTTCACTGCAGGACCGGGAAGCCGACGCTAATGGGTATGCATTTAGCGCCATCGAAACCTACGATCCGCCAACCACCGATCTGGATGAAAACGGTCAGGGTGCGCCATACGCGCAGTATGGTTATGGTGCTCAACTGGTTGAACTGACTGTAGACATGGAGCTCGGTACCGTAAAGCTTGATAAGCTCACCAGTGCACACGACGTAGGTCGGGCAATAAATCCGCTGCTTATAGAAGGGCAAATAGAAGGCGGTGCCACTCAGGGAATCGGTATGGCGCTGATGGAAGAATTTATACCGGGCGTTGCAGAAAACCTTCATGACTATTTAATCCCGACCATCGGGGACATTCCGGAGTTTGTGCATCACATTGTAGAAGTTGAAGATACCGAAGGACCCTATGGTGCCAAAGGTTTGGGGGAACATGTATTGATACCTACAGCCCCTGCCATTCTAAATGCCATTAGAGATGCCTGCGGCGCAGAAATCTGCGATCTGCCGGCAACGCCGGATAAGGTTCTGGCGGCAATCCAAACTGCGAGTCGCGGTTCATGAGCGAAGCTAACGATAGTAAAATCCGCTGTGATGCCTGCCCGGTAATGTGTTACATCGCGCCGGGCAAATCCGGTGCCTGTGATCGGTATGCCAATCACGACGGCGCGCTGGTCAGGACTGATCCGCACCGTGTTCTTAACAGTGCACTTGAGGGCGGTTCTGACGCAACTGATGTACCGCTGGTTCAGTTTATGCCGGCAGACAAAGACGTTGGTTGGGATGGTGATCTGTTGCACAGCGATAAGACGTTTGTTACTGCCATTGGTGCCGGCACGACTTATCCCGACTATAAACCTGCGCCGTTTATTGTCAGTCAGGAAGTCGATGGCATTGATATGGTGACGGTTGTCACCGAGGGTATTTACAGCTATTGCGGCGTTAAAGTAAAAATTGATACCGACCGGCACATCGGGCCGGAACAAAGTGCAGTGCGTGCGCAGGGTGAAGTCATTGGTCATGTCACCACCGGTGAGTATGGTTCGCAGATGTTATCTATTGGAGGCGTTAATCACCTAACCGGTGGTTCAAAAAAAGAAGGCCGGGTAACCTGTGATTCCATGCTCAGGCTGTGTAATCGTGAAGCGGTAGAGCTGACTATCGATAACGGGCTGTCAATTGTTGTTCAGGCCGGCGCTGCCCCGGTCATTGAAGGTGTCAGAGAAGAAAAAATGCGTGTCGGCTGCGGTTCCGCCACCATCGGAATGTTTGCGTCACAGTGGCGCGGACTGGTCGATGAAGTAGTCGTAGTTGACGATCACATCACCGGTGTGGTGTCCGAACACCAGGCCGGCAAGGTAATCGACTGGCAACCCACCGGCATTAAAGTCATCGGTCGCAAGTCGACGCCCGGTCGTTACTTTCAGGTGGCAGAGCCCGGTACCGGCTGGGGTGGCACTGATATCGACGACCCGTTAAAAATTCTTGGGCCGTTTAATAAGAAGCATGCAACGCCGGGCATGACGCTGTTAATGGTGTCGACCACCGGTGAACAATACGCCTACTATGTACTCGATAACAACTTACAACCGGTGTTAACAGAACTGCCCGAAGCGCTAATGCAGTCAGTCCTGCGTATTGAAGAAAACTGCGAACCGGCATTGTGTTCGGTGTTGTTTATGGGCGGTGCCGGCGGGTCACTGCGTGCCGGTGTGACAGAAAACCCGGTCAAACTTACCCGCTCTGTGAAGCAGGCGCTTACCCGCGTGACTTGTGGCGGTGCACCGGCGTATGTTTGGCCCGGTGGCGGTATAACCATTATGGTCGACGTTCAGCGTATGCCGGAAAACTCGTTCGGCTATGTGCCGACACCGGCACTGGTGGCACCGGTGGAATTCTCCATGCGTCGTGAAGATTACGAAGCGTTGGGCGGCCACGCCGAACACATTACTGCGGTACAGGAAATCATGTCGGGTACCGTGCCGTCACAAAACGATCATGTACTGGCCGGCCGGCAGCATTTACAAAACCCGAATAGTAATCTATGGCCACTTGATCGCCACCACTACGGCTGGTTTGGGGGATGATTAGCGCACGCATGATCAACAACGGACGGCGACTGCACCTGCAGCACGGTCCGATCGATCTGATCATCGAAGCCTGTGGTGACAATATCGCCTGCGCCTACAACGCAGCGATTGCACGTTTTGAAACGTTACTGCAGGAACTGGTTGATGAACTGCCGCAGCTTCGATCAGCAACGTTTAAAGTTGAGGGCAGCCTTCACGGCAGAGTAGCTAAACGCATGCAGCGTTCGGCCGCACAGTTTCCGGATAAATTCACCACGCCAATGATCGCGGTGGCAGGCAGCGTGGCAGATGAAATTCTGCAGGTAATGTGTGACAGCACCAGGCTTAACAAAGCCTGCGTTAATAACGGCGGTGATATCGCTGTGTATCTTGCTGAGGGTCAAACGTACAAAGCCGGTGTGGTCAGTAACCCGCAAAAAGCAGATCTGCCGGCAACTATCACGTTAAGTGCTGCCGATGACATTGGTGGCATTGCCACCAGTGGCAGACATGGACGCAGTTTGAGCCTGGGTATTGCCGATTCGGTGACTGTTACAGCGCGCAACGCCTCGCTGGCTGATGCTGCAGCAACACTGGTGGCCAATGCGGTGACCATTGCCAATAGTAAATCAGTAAGTCGTGTGCCGGCAGAAGAGCTTGATCCGGACACTGACCTTGCCGGTACTTTGGTTACCGTTGATGTGAAACCGTTAAACGCTCACGAGATTGATCTGGCACTGGGCAACGGTGTGGCGTATGCAAACGAGCTGTACAACCGACAACTCATCAGTGGTGCATTTCTGACATTGCAGGGTATCTCGCGAACCGTTCGCGGCACGCCCGCAAACTTCGCCATGCCACTAACCTTTGAATCAGACAAGAGAATCTACAGTAATGCCTGAAATTAAAATACGAAAGATGGTGGTGTCCGTTGAAGAGACATGGCACGAGGGCGGTCCGGTCGCTGAAACACCATTACGCAAGGCGGCGTGTCTGGCTGTCATCGAAAATCCGTATGCAGGGCGCTATGAAGAAAACATCGCTGAATTTATGGATGACCTGAAGCCGCTCGGTGTAGATATGGCCGGCAAGCTGATCGACGCGCTCGGTGGCAACGCAGATGATATTCAGGGATACGGCAAAGGAGCGATAGTCGGCGAGGCTGGAGAAATAGAACACGGCGCGTTGTGGCACGTACCCGGTGGTTATTCAATGCGTGAATCCATCGAAGAGAGTATGGCAATTGTGCCTTCCACCAAGAAAGTCGGCGCGCCCGGAACTCGTTTGGACATTCCTCTAACACACACCAATGCATCTTATGTACGATCACACTTCGATGCGATGGAAGTGGGTGTTAACGACGCCCCGCGTGCCAATGAAATGATTGTGGCACTGGTGATGTCAACCGGTGCCCGGGTACATAACCGTGCCGGTGGTCTGGCCGCTGCCGAAGTTAAAGGCGAAGACGGGTTGCGATAATTGTGCGTATACGAAAAATAGTCACAAGCGTTGAAGACACGCATATTGAAATGCATAAAAGCATTGCGCCGGCCACCCGCAAAGCGGTCGCTGCAGCCGTAATCGAAAACCCCTTTGCCGGTATCTACAGCGAAAATCTCGATGAATTAATCACCACTGGTGAGGCACTTGGTAAACTGCTTGGTGAAAAAGCAGTTGCTGCATTGGGTGTATCACCGTCGCAGTGCGAAAGCTACGGTAAAGCGGCGATGGTTGGCAGTCACGGCGAGCTTGAACATGCCGCGGCGTTGCTGCACCCGAAACTTGGTGCACCGTTGCGCAAAGCGGTAGAGAAGGGCGCGGCACTGGTGCCGTCCAATAAAAAAATGGGTGGTTGCGGACAACCGCTCGACGTTCCACTTGGCCATAAAGATGCCGCTTATGTGCGCAGTCATTTCGATGGTATTGAAATCAGGGTGTCCGATGCACCGCGTGCCAATGAAATACTCATCGCCGTTGCAGTCACTGATTCCGGTCGGCCGTTACCAAGAGTCGGTGGATTGGAACACGGTGATGCAGTGGGTGAGGATGGCTTGCGGTAGCCCTTGTAACTGAAATGCGAATTGGGCTTATGCAATGAATCCAAATCAGGCACTGCAGCAGTTGCAGGAATCGATGGTGCAACACGGTCTTAGCGACTGGAGTGCTGCACTCGATACGGCAGTGCGGCGGTTTGGTGTTTGTCACTACGGAAAAAAACATATCGGTCTGAGCCGAAAGCTCTGTGAATTAAACTCCGATGAAGAAGTCACAGACACTATTTTGCATGAAATTGCACACGCACTGGCGTTTGAACGCCACGGTGTAAACTGCGGTCACGATCAGCGCTGGAAAGCCATCTGTGTAGAGATTGGCGCCAGACCGAAGGCGTGTTACGACAACACGGTAGTCCAGCCCGATGCGCCGTGGGTGCTGGTGCATAAAACCACCGGTGAGGTGTTTCGCGGGTATTATAAAAAGCCCCGTAAAGACTGGTCGCGGGTATGGATACGCGGTCGCAAGCAGGAAACCTTCGGGCAGCTGACGGTGCGGGCAAACAGTAATCAGCAGGCAAACGAAAAGTCACAAACACATGGCAACAATGATGCGGTTACCGGTTTTACGCCGCAATCGGTGCTTGAGTTACAGCAGCAAATATCTTCAATGGTAAAGGACTTTGCTGAAAGTCGCGGCATGCAGCTGGACAACGCAAAAAGCAGGTATAACACGCAGCAATGTGACCTGACGTTGTCGTTTACCGTGCCTGAAAACGAAACATCAAAGGTCTGCGAACGTGAAGAGTTCGAAGCGCTTGCACCGTTGTTTGATCTGCAGGGAAGCGACTACCGGAAAACGTTTACCATGAACGGCCGCCGTTTTACCCTGGTTGCACTGAAACCAAATAACCGGAAGTATCCAATAATCGGTGCCGACGATACTGGCCGTCGTTATAAGTTTACTGTCGATGTAATCACCCAGCTGCAAGCCGGGTAACAGCGTACTTAACCTCCAAACCTCAAAGTAATGAACATACAACAAGCAAAACAGCTGGTGCGCGATTATCACAGCGCCATCGACAGTGCCAGCGCAGACTCCATTGGCACCGTGTTAACGCAGTACACCGGTGATAACTGGCACTGGCGAGGTTTGCATCCGTTTCACGAGCAGCACGGTGCCAAGGCGGTGGCCGATGTGTTCTTCAAACCGGTGCTAACGTCTTTTTCAAACTTCAGGCGTCGTGCAGATATTTTCTTTGCCAACGAAAACTCGCTGCCCGGTGAGCCGGGTGTGTGGGTTGTTTCAATGGGTCATTTTATAGGCTTGTTCGATCAAAGCTTTCTGGGCATACCGGCGACACGAAAAATTATTATGTTGCGCTACGCCGAGTTCAACCGTGTGCTGGATAATAAAATTGTCGAAACCGCGATGTTTTTTGATCTGGTGCATCTAATGCACCAGGCCGGTTTGCAACCGTTACCGCCACAGACCGGCGCACATCTGGTGCAACCCGGGCCTGCCACCCACGACGGTCTGCTATACGACGAACACGATGCTGAAACCGGACGCAACACGCTTGAGCTGATTAACCGCATGATTGGTGATATTGCCGCCAACTCCAACGCCGATGATGTAGAAGCGCCGCGTGATGCAACACCGCAACAGGAACTGCAGCGCTGCTGGCACGAAGAGATGTTGTGGTGGGGGCCTGATGGTATTGGTGCGACCTACACGATTGATCGCTACATTGAGCAACATCAGCGGCCGTTCCGGACTCAGCTTGGTTCTCGTGAGTTTAACGGTCACATCGCTCGACTGGCCGAAGGTAATTACGGCGGTTTTTTCGGCTGGCCGAATCTGTCACTCACGCCCCTTGGCGGGTACATGGGGTTGCCAAAAGGGCCGCGCGCCGATATGCGTGTGGTCGATATTTACCGGCGCGACGGTGACAAGCTGGCGGAGAACTGGATATTTATCGATGTGCTGCACTTTTTAAATATGCAGGGACTCGATGTACTGCAGCGTTTGCAGGAAACTGACTAACGTCGTCAGGCCGTCGTGACATAACGCAGAATTTCCACGACCTGTTCGGGGGTGGTGGCCCATGCCATGGCGGCTGCATCAACCTCCTTTAGCGGGTGAATAATGCTTTCATCGTGCAGTGTGATGTACGGCGTGCCCAGTGCGGCAAGTTGCCCTGCATCGAAGGCTGCATTCCACTGCTTGTATTTGTCACCAAAGCGCACCACAGCAATATCGCACTGACTGATCAGGTTTTTAGTGCGGATGGTGTTTACTTTCGATGACTTGTGGTCGCGCCAGAACTGCTTGTCTTCGGCACCCAGCACATCACCTGCCGCGTCGCTTGCGTCATGGTCGGTAACTGCCGAACAAAATGAAACCGGCAGCTGGTGTTTTTCAGCGCCATTGGCAATCTGCAAACGCCAGTCTGTGTGTATTTCGCCTGACAGGTAAACGAGCCAGTTCATGGTGAATCTCCGCTAAGTCGTAATAGTTTCAACGCAGTTTAGCGGAAAAACACCCAAAATTGGATTATCCCGGTGCTGCTTTCGGTTAATATCAGACAACGGCACTGCGCCACCTGCAAACGACGGCACCGGATAATTATTATGGCGAAAAAATCACCTGACGAATTACGCAGTTACCGCTGGCTGGGCGAAGATGATTTGCGCTCGTCCTCGCACCGCTCGCGATTCATGCAAATGGGCTACAGCGAAGAAGACTGGGGCAAGCGCCCGCTTATTGCCATTATCAATACCTGGTCTGATATTAATCAGTGTCACTCGCACTTCAAGCATCGTGTCGACGATGTAAAAAGAGGCGTATTGCAGGCCGGTGGAATGCCAATAGAGCTGCCGGCCATTTCTCTGTCCGAGCCAATCGTTAAACCTTCCACCATGTTGTACCGGAATTTTCTGGCCATGGAGTGTGAAGAGTTGCTGCGTAGTCACCCGGTCGATGGCGCCGTGCTAATGGGCGGCTGCGACAAAACAACGCCCGCGCTGTTGATGGGGGCGATCAGTATGGATATTCCGGCCATTTACGTACCGGCCGGTCCCATGCTGCGCGGGCACTGGCGCGGTCAGACGCTTGGTTCCGGATCTGACTCGTGGAAATACTGGGATGACCTACGCGCCGGTGTGATAGACCGCGATGACTGGAATGAAGTTATGGGTGGCATTGCGCGTTCCTATGGCACCTGCATGACCATGGGTACAGCGGCCACCATGATGTCCATTGCCGACAGCATTGGTATGTGTCTGAACGGTGCCAGCTCGATACCGGCTGCCGACTCCAACCATATCCGTATGTGCAGTGCGTCCGGCCGCAGGATTGTCGAGATGGTGTGGGACGATTTTAAACCGTCAGACATTCTCACCCGCAAGGCTTATGAAAACGGTGTGGCAGCGGCAATGGCCATGGGGTGTTCGACCAATGCCATTATTCACCTTATCGCAATGGCGCGTCGCAGTGGCGTTGACCTAAGTCTCGACGACTTCGAAAGTAAAAGTCGAACCGTACCGGTAATAGCCAATGTGCGGCCAAGCGGCGATACCTATTTAATGGAAGATTTTTTCTATGCCGGCGGGCTCGGCGCGATGCTGTCGCGCATTGAAAGCGAACTGCATACCGACTGCATTACGGTATCAGGTAAGACGATTGGTGATGTGATCGCGAAATCATCTGTCTACAACGACGATGTCATTCGAACCACAGACAACCCGATTTATCAGGAAGGTGCGCTGGCTGTGCTGAAAGGCTCACTGGCACCGGACGGTTGCGTGATAAAGCCATCTGCCTGTGAAGAACGGTTTCTGAAACACGAAGGGCCTGCACTGGTGTTTGACTCCTACCAGGAAATGAAAGACAACATCGACAACCCCGATCTTGATGTCACGGCCGATACCGTCCTGGTGTTACGCAATGCAGGCCCTAAAGGCGGACCGGGCATGCCGGAGTGGGGCATGCTGCCAATACCGCAAAAGCTGCTGAAGCAGGGTGTACGCGACATGGTACGGATCTCTGATGCTCGAATGAGTGGCACCAGCTACGGTGCGTGCATACTGCACGTTGCGCCGGAGTCTTATGTTGGCGGTCCGCTGGCGCTGGTTAAGACCGGAGATATTATCGCGCTCGATGTACTGGCACGAACCATCGATCTAAAAGTTGACAGCGCCGAGCTTACGGCAAGAAAAGCCAGCTGGCAGGCACCTGAGGTCAGATACGAAAGAGGCTACGGCTGGATGTTTTCACGTCACATACTGCAGGCCGACAGTGGCTGCGACTTTGACTTTCTCGAGACAAGCCACGGCAAACCGGTAGACGAGCCGGCTATATTCTGACCGGTTTGCGTGTTTTAGCTATAGATCTCGCGCCTTGGGCAGGCGCGAGATACCGCTGTCTATTGCTGATGCAGCAAATGAATAATATTGCCGGGTCCAGATACCCAGAAGCCGTCGATATTGGCCGGTAGCGGTTCGATAGACTCGCGGGTTTTAACGCCTTTTGATTCAAGATCGTTGCGCGCTGCTTCGACGTTATCGGTTTTGAGCTCCAGCCAGATTTCCGCCTGACTGAGGGTGGTGATTCGGTCGATCCACAGAATGTTGTCGCCAAACTTTACCGCCACACTGCTGGCGTTTTCGTCGGACTCGAAGGCATCTTCAAATCCCAGTGTTTCTCTGTAGAACCTGACGGTTTCCTGATACTCGTGGTCAGGTACTTTTAACGCGATGTTCTTGCCCGCGGTATAACGCATGTATACATACACTCCATTGTGGCGCTACTTTAAATGAACGCCGTAACTATCTTGTATTTGCTGTTCGGTGTAGTAGCCGTTTTCCAGATCTGATTTTATTTTTTCAACTGAACGGTTTTCGGGGTTACCGAAGCCACCGCCACCCGGTGTGCCAACTTCAACACGGTCACCGGCAGATATTGCGATGCCCTGATCTTTGGAAAGATGTAGTGGAATATATTGCTCACCATTACGCCAGACGACTACAGAATTGGGCATGCCATCTTTACCGCCAAGCACTCCCTGTGGTCCCACTCTACCATGATCCATCACAAAAGATGCCGTTGCCTCGCCCCGACGTAACTCGATACTGTATCTTATACCGAAGCCGCCACGGTATTCACCGGCGCCGCCAGAACCTTCGCGCAGCGCATACTCGCGATACAACACCGGAAAGTATTGCTCCATCACCTCCACCGGGGGGGATTTGGATATACCGATAGTTGAGCAACCGTTAGTTAAACCGTCGTGGTCACTGGTGCCGCCGTAACCACCGCCGGACAACTGATACATCACAAATGACTGTCCGCGTTCGGGGTCGATTCCACCCAGTGCAAAGTTGCCACTGGTGCCTGCGGGCGCGGCACTGATACGTTCGGGTAGTGCAGGGACCAGCGCTGCAAATACGGCTTCGGCAATTCGTTGTGACACTTCAGCCGCACAACCCGACACCGGGCGTGGATACTTTGCGTACAGGAACGTACCTTCCGGGTCTTTGATGTGCAGCGGTTCGAAAGCACCGCCATTAATCGGTACATCGGGGAATATGTGCCGAAGTGCCAGATAAACAGACGACTGTGTTGTCGCCAGTACCGAGTTCATCGGGCCGGCGCAGGGCGGGCTGCTGCCGTCGAAGTCGATGTGCAGGTTGCTGTCTGCTTTTTTAATATTCACCTGTATGGTTAATGGTTCGTCTACCACGCCGTCTGAATCGACAATTGCCGTGCCTGTGTACTCGCCGTCTGCAATCTCATTCAAACGGTGTCGCATTTGCTGTGCAGCACGGCGACGCAATTCGGCAATGGCATCTTTTAATACCGGCGCCGAATACCTCGATACCAGTTGATCGAGTCGTTTGCGTCCGACCAGCAGTGCTGCAGATTGCGCTTTAACATCACCGATACGCTGATCAGCGACACGAATGTTTGAACAGATTATTGAGTAGATTTCCTGGTCGAGTTCGCCGCGCTTAAACAGTTTAACCGGTGGCAGTCGCAGGCCTTCCTGTTCTACCGCGGTGGCATTGGCTGAAAACCCGCCGGGCACCGCACCGCCAATGTCGGGCCAGTGTCCGGTATTGGACAGCCAGCAAAAAATCTCGTCATTGTGGTAGTACGGCATGGCGAATCGCACATCCATTAAATGCGTACCGCCAAGGTAGGGATCGTTAACGATATAAATATCACCGGGTTCCGGTGCGGCAATGCTGCCGTCATTGATCATCTCGATCAGCACCCGGGTGGAAAACTGCATGGTACCGACAAACACCGGCAGGCCCAGTGCACCCTGTGCGATAAGCTCGCCGTTGTCTGCGGCATAAATGCCATCGGAACGGTCGTTGGCTTCAGCAATAATCGGTGAGAATGCCGCGCGTGAAAAACTCAGGTCCATCTCATCGCAGACCTGTTGCAGACTCGATTGAATCACTGCCAGTGTAATCGGATCTTTGGTGATGTCACTGGCCATGGCTGGTAACCTCAATCAGCAGATTGCCATCGGTGTCGCTGTGCGCCGTGCAATCGGGTTCAATAATCACGGTGGTGTCCATCTGTTCGAGTACAGCAGGGCCGGTGATGCGTGCGTCCAGCGGTATATGGTCGCGGCGGTAGACCGGCGTGTCGTGCCAGTGCTGGTTAAACCAAACGCGACGCGTGGTGATTTTTGCATCGTCAAGAGTTGGTTTACGCTTACTGTTGTCGATCAATGCACTGAGGTCGAGCGGTGCGCGGTTGCCGATGACGGTGGTATTCAGATTCACCAGATTGGCGCGTATTTCTTTTAACTCGACATGAAAACGGCTGAGATAAGCCTGTTCAAATAGTTGCTGTATGGTTTCTGTTGAAACATCGGTCGACGGCAGCGGCACGTTAAGCAAGTGGGTCTGACCGATAAACTGCATATCCGCAGAGTATCTGCATTCGATATTCTCAACACTGACGGCCTCGGCATCAACCAAAGCATGTCCACGGTCGGTTTGTTGTTTTAGTGTGCGCTGAATCTGTTGTGCATCGACGGTATCAAGTGGCCGGTTAATCGTGTTAACAAAATCGTGGCGTACATCGGCCACCACGCAGCCCAGCGCATTGGTAATGCCCGGCCTTGCAGGGATGAGTACATTCGGTATGCCCAGTTCTCGTGCTATGGCCACGGCATGCAACGGACCGGCACCTCCAAACGCAAACAGCGCAAAGTCACGCGGGTCGTGGCCGCGACTGAGCGATACCATGCGCACTGCGCCTGCCATTTTATTAGTGGCTATGGTCAGTATGGCACCGGCTGCCTCGTCAACAGACAAACCCAGGGGGGCTGCAATTTGCGCATCCACTGCGTCGCGTACCTGCTGCATGGATACTTTGTTATCTACTGAAAACAGCGTATCGGGGTTGAGCCGGCCAAGCACCAGGTTGGCGTCGGAAATCGTCACTTCAGTGCCGCCTCTGCCGTAACAAATCGGGCCCGGTGTCGCACCGGCACTCTCGGGGCCGACTCTGAGCAGGCCGGCATCGTCGATAGTGGCAATTGATCCGCCGCCGGAACCGATGGTGCGAACGTCAACCATTGGCACATGAATAGGCATAGCGTATTCGACTTCCAGTTCATGACTGACACTGGGAATAGCATCGAGTATTAGCGCCACGTCTGACGAAGTGCCCCCCATATCGTAGGTAATGATGTTGTTAACGCCAGCTCTCTTTGCGGTATAGGCTGCAGCCATCACTCCGGAGGCGGGACCGGACATCACCGTTTTGGCGGCTTCTTTTGCCACCATTGACGCCGACACCATACCGCCATTGCCATTCATCACCAGTAATTCGCGGCGGTATCCGCTGACAGCCAGTTCGTTTTGTAAACGGTCTATGTAGTTGTCGAGTATCGGTTGCACGGCAGCGTTAACACTGGCAGTCACACCGCGTTCGTACTCGCGATATTCCGACAGCAGTGAATGGCCGGTTGTAATGTAGCCGTTGGGCCAGTGCCTGGCGGCGATTTCTGCAGCACGTTGTTCGTGTGCGGGGTTGGCGTAGGCATGCAAAAAATGAATAACCAGCGATTCGCAATTTTGTTCAAGCAGTTGTTGAACGGCCTGCACCAGTTCGGCTTCGTCAAGTGTTGTCAGCACATTGCCGGTGGCATCCATCCGTTCACTGACTTCCAGTCGTAACGCTCTTGGAATAACCGGCGTAAACTCACCAAACATGCCGTACGGCTGCGGGCGGGTGCGACGACCGAGTTCAATAATGTCGCGAAAACCGCGTGTGGTTATCATGCCGGTGCGCGCAAGTTTGCGTTCCAGCACGGCGTTGGTTGTGGTGGTTGTGCCGTGAACGATGGTGTCGATATCGGTGATAGCGATGCTGCTTTGCGACAGTGCATTCATTACACCGAATGCCTGGTTGTCTACCGTTGTAGGCGTTTTTGCAAAGCTAATGCTGCCCTGCGAATCAAACACCAGCATATCGGTGAAGGTGCCGCCAACATCAATGCCGGTAATGACGCCGGAACTTTTTTTCATTGTGATGAGTCAGGGTTGTCGAACGCGCAGATACCTGCCTCGGCAAGTTCGCGTGTCCGCGTGTTGGAAAGGTTTAGAAGGTTTTGCAGCACTTCACGGGTGTGTTCGCCGAGTACCGGTGGTGCGCTGCGATATTGCGGCGGTGTTGCCGATAAATGCAGTGGCGAGGCAACACCCGGCACCGGGTTTGACTGACCGGCTGCGGGTTGTTCGATACGCATACCGCGGGCAACAACCTGCGGGTCGTTGAATACATCATGCAGATCATTGATTGGACCGCACGGTACTTTCGCCACACCCAGTTCGGCAATCCAGTGTGCAGTGGTGCCGGTGCGTGTTAGCGCTTTGATGGTGTCGACCAGAGTGTCACGGTTTGCAACACGAAGCTGGTTGGTCAGGTAGCGTGGGTCGGCAGCCAGTTCGCCATTGCCCAGCACCTCGCAAAGACTTTGAAACTGCCGGTCGTTGCCCACGGTGATGATCAGGTGGCCGTCTTCGGTTGGAAAAACCTGATACGGTACAATGTTGGGGTGTGCGTTACCCATACGCTGTGGTGCGTTGCCGCTGACCAGATAATTCAGTGCCTGATTCGCCATCGATGCCACTGAAACGTCCATCAGGCTCATATCAATATGCTGGCCGGCACCGGTTTTATCGCGGTGGGTCAGGGCGGTGAGTATGCCAATACTGGCGTATAACCCGGTCAGAATGTCAGTCAGAGCTACACCGAATATCATCGGTTCGTCACCGGCGGTGCCGGGTGCCTGCCCGGTTACACTCATTAAGCCGCTCATGGCCTGAATAATAAAGTCGTAGCCGGCGCGTTCGGCATATGGCCCGGTCTGGCCGAAGCCGGTAATGGAACAATAAATAAGTCCGGGGTTGATTGCTTTCAGCGATTCGTAGTCAAGCCCGTATTTGGCTAACCCTCCGACCTTGAAGTTTTCGATAAAAACATCACTCGAAGCCACCAGCTCTCGCAGCAGCTCTGCACCTTCGGGGCTGGCAAAGTCGAGCGCGAGAGACTTTTTATTGCGATTGGCCGTGCAAAAGTACGCCGAAAGCGGCGCACCACCGGATGCGTCGGGTTTCAGAAATGGAGGCCCCCAGGCACGTGTGTCGTCGCCGCCTTCGGGTCGTTCGACCTTGATCACTTCAGCGCCAAGATCAGCCAGTGTCTGCGTGGCCCACGGACCGGCCAGAATTCGAGTCAGATCGATAACGCGCAAATGACTCAGCGCGGACGTGTTGGTGTGTTCTGTCAATTGCCCTTCAACCCTGCCGTGATGCCCACCGGTGATTGCCTCCTCCCCCGGGTCCCAAGTATAACCAAAGCCCCGTCCGCTGGCGGTTTAATCTGCGTACCGGCACCTGTTGCAGTACGGCGGGTTGGTTGCTGCGATTACCTGTATTCGTTAACATACCGGCACTGCTGAAGTCGGTGGTGTGAAGGCGATTAGCTGCTTTCCGGGTATCAGCAAACACATCATTCTATTCGCCCATTCATTCGCGAGAGGCTCCCGTGACCTACGTCGTCCTTGAAAGCTGTATTAAGTGCAAACATATGGACTGTGTCGAGGTCTGCCCTGTCGATTGTTTTTACGAAGGGGAGAACATGCTGGTCATCCACCCCGATGAGTGCATCGATTGCGGGGTCTGTGAGCCGGAGTGCCCGGTAGATGCCATTGTCGACGACACCGTCGACGGCATCGAAAAATGGCTTGAACTCAACGCGAAGTATGCCGAGTTGTGGCCGAATATCACCGAGATTGGCAAAGTGCCTGAAGATGCCGAGGAATGGAAAGACGTGAAGGACAAAATGCAGTACTTCTCTGAAAACCCCGGTGGTGCTGACTAAAGCTCCGTACGCCTGTCATCGTTAACACCCGGTGAGTAACGGGTGAACACCCGTCTCGTGAGTCCTGCGCTGCCTGTGAAGCTTGGTAACCAGCACCGGCAGCAGAAATAGTTACACGTAGTGCAATGCTGCGTTTTGAGGCGGGATGTCGAATCAATTGTTGTTTTTGCTATATCGCAGTGGATCTTAGGGTGCAACTGAATGTTGTTCGCACCAGTTTCTGTGAGCGACTTCAAAGTTGAAACGAGCGTAACTCTTCACTTTCGGCATCCAGCCGCCCGAAGTGAGCGTGCTGTGTTAAAGCGAGCATCATCCCAGCCGTAACGCTGACTGTTAAATTGTGTCAACAATCGACGCTCAAGTTTGTTTGGAAGAGCATACAGCGCGATCAAATGGACGGGTCGCTGACTTCTCACTCGCAGAGAGCACAGCAATGGGCAATTCCAATTCCAATCACCCTGATGCGATCAGGGCCGTCCAGAATCAACTGCTTTACAACGGCGTTAAGTACTCCAGTTTCGGGTCAGTTTCAGCTGCAGTGGTCTTAACTCTGACATTTTGGTCCGAAGCCAACCGGTCAGTGTTGTTAATGTGGATGTTTATGACCTGCTGCGTCTACCTGGGGCGCTGGCTGGATTCGCGTGCGTTTGCCAGCGCGCACCCCGATTCGGTGGCTCAGAATGTTGGCTATTGGCACCGCAGGTTTAATCTCGGGGCGATTGTCGCTTCCATATCTTGGGCATCAACGATCTGGCTGTTGTTTCCCGAAGACCATGGTTATCAGGTGTTGCTGGTGCTGACGCTGGTAGGCGTCGCCGGTGGTGCGATTGCTTCACTGCCATATGATCACCGCATTATGTGTACGTTTCAGTTGATCATCATTTTCGCAGTGCAGAGTCGACTGGTGGTTGCTGCCGACCCGTTCGCGCTTAAATTTGCGCTGTTCAATCTGTTTATTTTCGGTTTTATGATCAGCTGTGGCAAAGAAGTCAGTCGCAACTATGCACAGCAGTTAAAGCTCAAACAGGACTCCGAACGGCATAACCTGTCAATGATCAAAATCACCGAACAGGTGGCGCGCATCGGTTACTGGCACTGGGATACTCATTCAGAAAAAATCCACCTGTCAGACAACCTTGCAAAAATGTGGGGCATTGACGATCTTCAAATCAGTATTGCCGAGTGGATGGATCTGGTGCACATCGACGATATTGGTCGATTGAAAAAAGTACTAGCATCAGACCATGGTGAAACCGGCGAGAGCGCGGTTGAGTTTCGCATGGTGGGCGGCGGGCACAATCTGTATCGCGATATGAATCAAATTACCAAAAGCGTGATCGACTCCGACGGTCGTCAGATTCTTCTGGGTACTGTGCAGGATATCTCTGCAATCAAGTCTGCTGAAAAGAAAATATATCGCATGGCATTCTTCGATGACCTGACCGGTCTGTCGAACCGCGGTAACTTCCACGAACAGTTGAAAAACCAGATCGTGATGGCGCAGCGTTTTGAAAAAAAACTTGCACTGATGTATGTCGACCTTGACGACTTTAAAGAAGTGAACGATTCCTACGGTCATGAAATCGGTGACAACTACCTGCGGATATTTGCCGACCATATCAAATCAACAGTTCGTGCCAGTGATGTTACCGCGCGTCTCGGAGGGGATGAGTTTTGCGTCGTTCTGACTGGTGTGCGCAGCCAGGAAGAAGTGACGCTAATCGCCGGTAAACTGTTCGAGTTCTGCCGCCGTGTACTGGAAATTGGTAACCATCGCATCCAGCCTAAGCTCAGTGTGGGGATGTCAATGTATCCACAGGATGGTAAAGATGCCGACGAATTGCTGAAGTCGGCCGACCTTGCGATGTATTCAGTGAAGCAAAACGGTAAACACGGATACCAGTTTTTCGAACCGCGCATGCTGTGCGAAACGACCGATCGTGTGGAACTTGAAGCAGCGCTGCGACAGGCCATAGACAACCACCAGTTTGAGCTCTGGTATCAGCCGAAGGTCGACATGCGGGTGCACCGCATTACCGGAGTTGAAGCGCTGATCCGCTGGCGTCATCCGGAAAAGGGTATCGTACCACCGGACGTGTTTATCACTACCGCAGAGCGGGTCGGTATGATCAACGAGATTGGCGACTGGGTACTCGAAACAGCCTGCCAGCAGTTGCGTGACTGGCGTGCAGAAGGCATTGACCTGCAAATGGCAATCAATATTTCAGGTGGACATTTCACCACCAGCGGTTTTTGTCAGCGCGTTATTGAAAGCGTTGAAAGAAATAATCTGCCGCCAAGCAGTCTGGAACTTGAAATTACCGAAAGCATGACAAGAGATCCGGAACAGCATAGTTTAATCTGCCATCAGATGCGTGATGCGGGTATACGTATCGCTATTGATGATTTTGGTACCGGTTACTCGTCATTGTCGGTGCTCGACAAACTCGAAGTCGACACCCTTAAAATTGATAAATCGTTTATCGAAGGGTTGCCGCATGACAACTCTTCAATTCTATTGGTTAAAGCGATTATGGAACTCTCACTGGGACTGGGCTACGACGTAGTCGCGGAGGGCGTTGAGAATATCGAACAATTGCAGCACCTGGAGTCTCTGGGTTGTCCATATATACAAGGCTATTTGTTCAGTAAGCCGGTGCAGTCGCAGGAAATACCGCAGTTAATTGTGCAAAGTTTCGGACAACTCGATCAGGCTGCGTAGCAGAATTTTCAGTTGTCGGTCGCACGGGGGCGGTGCAGAAATGTGCAGGCATTCGTTGTTACCGGGCAGTTTTACTGACACTTTAAACAGTTATGGCTGCCACTGTGTCATTATCTGTTCATTTTCGTTAATGAGTACTTGCCGGTGGTACAGTATCATCGTAAGTCGTTGAACTTTTTGATCCAAAGTGATGGTAAACCCGCGGGAATATGTTGTACTATTTTCGTGAGGCCAGAGATTCACAGCCCGCTCTAACGAGCGTTGTTTTTATAAGGAGAACACTTAACGTCTGAGGAACAGCCCCATGTCCGTGTCGGAACCCACCACGGGTGCACGAAGCACTCCGTTGTCCGAATCATCTGTACACACAGCAGGTGAAGTCCAGTCTTTTATAGACCGCGAGAGCGTGAGAAGGCAATCCAACAAAGTTCTCCATGGCCACCCGTCCCCTATGTACTGGAAGCCGCTACCGGATTCTCCAGAATCAGATCCTCCAGAATCAGATCCTCCAGAATCAGATCCTCCAGAATCAGATTCTCCAAAATTAGATTCTGTAGAAACGTTGCTTGAAAAGCGGCGCGACTCTGCAAAGCAGCAAAACTTCGGTGTCAATCTGTATGTTGGTACGCCGTTCTGTCTCAAGACTAAGCCCGCCAGATGTGGCTTTTGTTTGTTTCCCAGTGAAGATTACCGTGGCAATGCAGGTGTTGAAGAGTACATCGGTATTCTTGAAAAAGAGTTCGAATTCTACAAGCCGTACTACGGCGGCGATCAACTCTCCAGTATTTATTTTGGCGGCGGTACGCCGAACCTCTACCATGCAGAACACTATGGCCGGCTAATGTCTTTTGTTGACCGGTTGTATGGCGGCATTCCCGATAACATTGAAATCACCCTTGAGGGTATTCCGCAACTGTTTAACGAGGAAAAACTAACTGCCATTAAAAATGCCGGTTTTAACCGTATTAGCATGGGAGTTCAGCAGCTGAACGAAAACCTCATTAAGTACAGCGGTCGTAAGCAGAATAACCAGCAGGTGTTCCGGGCGCTTGAGATCAGCCATAAACTCGATCTTGCGTCCAGTATTGATCTGATCTACGGCTGGCCTGAACAAACCATGGAAGACATGCTCAACGATTTGAAAATTGCCGTTGAAGCAGGGGTGCATCATCTGACTCACTACGAGCTAAACGTTGCCGGCCGAAGCGATTTTGCTTCACGACAAAAACGCGAGCTGTTGCCTTCGATTCAAACCAACATTGAAATGTATCATCGTGCCAATGAGTATCTGCGCTCGCAGGGCTTTGAGCAGGTAACGGTCTACGACTGGAAGCGAACCACAGCATCAACACAGCAGGATCGTCTGGGGCGTTACGACTACGAGCACAATATGCATCACTTCGTTGGTCACGAAGACGGTGATATCAGCCACACGCAACAGGTTTGCGGAATCGGGTTTGCAGCAGTTAACTTTCACGTGAACGGCGTTGGCGCTGCGGATGAAAGCTGGATCTACATGAACCATACCTCACTTGAAAAGTACGCAGCAAAAGTTTCTGATGGTAAGTTTCCGGTGGAGCGCGGCTTTAAGTACAACCATCGCGATGTTCGGCTTGCCTGGCTGTTCCAGTCTATGCAAACCATGAAGATCAATCATCTCGACTACCGCAGCATATTTAATGAAAATCTGCTTGAGCGCTATGGCGCGGTCTGGGAAGAGCTCGACAAAAGAAACTGGATCCGTCTGAGTGAAACGTTTATTGAGTTTGTCGGTGATGGTCAGTACTACATGCCCATGTTGCAGTCGCTGGTCGCCAGTAAACGTCTGGCAGAAATACGTGCTGCAAAAAAGGAAAACCTGGCCTCGATAGCGGTAACTATCGAGTAACGGACGCCTCTTATTGAACAGGCACTTTACGCACAATAGCGCAGGTACCAGGTTGTGCCTGCACGAGTGTGCGCCTTCCGGTGAGGCAGTCGCTGCGATTGTTCTCAACCATGGCACGTTTTCCAATTACCGGTCGGTTCGCGGTCTGGCCGGCTATCTGAGTGAGCGGGGTTATCATTGCTGGATACTCGATTGCCAGGGACATGGCTACAGCGATAAACCGGTTGAGCACCCTGATTTTGAAACCATGTATCTGCAGGATGCCGCAGCAGCGCTGGACTTTGTACAAGCGCGCTGCAAAAAGCCGGTGTGGTGGGTTGGACACAGTGGCGGTGGACTGGCAATCCTAATGTTACTTGCAAGGCATCCGCAAAGGCAGAGTGAACTAGCCGGTGTGGTCACATTTGCCAGTCAGGCAACAGACGCAGGCAAAGGGCTTGTCAGAAGGCTTTGCTGGTCATCTGCCATTGTCGTCACCAAAGTGCTTGGTCTTGCACCGGGGCGCATCTTCAGGGTTGGTCCTGAAAATGAGTTCGGTGCTGTCATGCGTCAGTGGTTCCGTTGGAGTCTGGCGGGGCAGTGGCATGGCAGTGACGGGTTCGATTACCTGCATCATCTTAAAACCATAACGCTGCCGAGCCTTACCATTGCCGGTGCCGGTGATCTTGTTATTGCACCGGTCGATGGCGTCAGGAAAATACATCAAAAGATCGGTTCAAACGACAAGTCTTTTAGCTTTGCATCGCGTGACAACGGCTTCCTTGAAGACTACAACCACGCCAGAGTGGTGAGTTCGCGTAACGCGTCGAGAGAGGTTTGGCCACTGGTTGCCGACTGGATTAGTCGGCGGAATCAATCAGGTTAAAACATCCGCCCGTGTATTACACCAATTAGTGACCATCAGCCCGGGTATCAAACATAGTATCCGGTGCGCTTGAAACCAGGATGTGCAGTAGCAGCAACGGGGCAAGTGAGTATGCTGAAATCCGATGCAGCAGACGAATAGCGTCGTACTTAAGGGGGTCAACATAAAATGGTGCAGCCACCTGTAAACCGAGGAGGTTGACAGACGTGCCCTGCGACCATGGCAGAAAATACCCGCTGATAACCATTACCACGATCATCAACAAAAAAGCGTATATAGCCAGCAGTGCGATTCTGGATCGCGGGTCATCGTTGATGCCCGGCCCCGGTAGTCAACGTGACACCCGGTAAAACACACGCAGCAGTAACAATAGTCCTATAACAGGCCCTGCGGCCATGTGAAAGCGGGGAAGTATGCTTTCAGCATCACCTGCATGAGTTGCAAACATGGCAATGAGCAGCAGCCCGCTCACCCAGTGTGAAATAACGCTGAACCTTGTATAACCCGCTGAAGTCCCGTTTTTCATTCTTCAGGAATCTCTCTTTTTGTACGAATGATTCCGCCATGTTTTTTCTGGTTATATGTTGCCCTGCATGGTTGTTATTATTGTTTGTATCAGGCAGTTACTATTGCTTTTTAGCGCAACGTGCTCTGGTGCATAAAGCCCTGGATCGCACGATCATCACTGGTCACAATTTCATACCAGGTGCCAACCTGGCCAAGTACTCGAACCTCAAGCCCGCTAGGTATGGCGGTCACAATGCTGCCTGACATACCCGGTTCGTTTCTGATGTTGCTCCATTGTTTGGCTACCCGCATAGTGTCGTTGTTGTACTCAACCACCTCTGCCGGTTCAGCAATTACCGGTGTTTCAACCTGTATGCTGTTTGCCGGAATCTCTACGGCATTTTCTGCAATAGCAGGGGTCTCTGAACTGTTTTTCTGCTGTGCCAGTGACTCCTTAAAGCAGGCGCTCAGTGAATCGCAACCTTCAATGTCTTCCTGGTCAAGTGTCCACTCTGGTTGTTGCTGGCTTTTATAGGAGTCCATGCTAACGATGTCGTAGGCGCTCATTTGCGGTTTTACGGACATGACAACCATCGCGCCGAATGCAAAAAACAGTGTTACCGCGGCAACTTTGGCGACCTTGCGACCGGTAAATCGTGCAAAAGGCAGGTTGCCCACATCACGCAAGTCTTCGTCATTTAACCGAATGCCGGAACCCGCAGTGCTGTTACTGCCTGCAAACTGAGGGTCTACCCTGTGCTGGAAGTTATCCCCGTCATGGCTAAACGGCTGACTGTAGTCGCGCCGGTAACTGTCATCCACCGGTGGGTAAAGCTTGATTTCAGGCGGTGCTTCGCTGTGATAGTCGTCTGACCATTGCTGATCGGTCCAGTGGTCCGGCTGATCTTCATGTGCTTCGTGCGCATAGAATTCATCGCCATGATCATTATAGGCGTCGTCACTGTAATGATGATCATCATAGTCCTGGTGATCATACTCCCGGGCCTCGTGATCACGGTCGCTGTAATGACCGTCATCATAATGGCTGTCCGGATGATGATCGTACCGCGGATCTGCATCGTAGCGGGCCGGCTGGTCATAGCGGTCCTGATGCGGTTCATACCGCAGGTCGTGATCATCTTCCCGTGGGGTCTGATCCCTGTTTTCTTCGTGCCGATAATTCATGTCAACCGTCTCCGCAACAGCCGGGCAGGCCGTACTTCTTTATTGTGCTCGTGCCTGCGGATGTAACCGCCGGCATCGATTTTATTGTTCTGAAGCGTCGGGCCTTTGTATCGACCTGTATGTGCGAGAGCTTTAAGTGAGTCTTTGCTGCCGAACGGCAGTAACACTAAAAATTGTGCGCGGCTTGGCAGCCGACGGGCCGCGGATTGGTGAGGCGGGCCGGCAAACTGTGAAGTGACGCAAGTATTGATCCGGCGTTTAGCCGCATTGCGCAACCAAACGATAAACAGCCGGCACCCAGCCTGTGGTGCCGGCGGCGAGCGGGTGGGTCTACGCTTCCAGTTTGTCCTGGGTGCGGTTGTCGAAATCTGAGGCGTCGTGGCGTTCGTGCAATTGCTGCTCGGGTGGTCCGAACGTGCGATTCACCATGCGGCCGCGCTGTACTGCCGGGCGCGCCTGAATTTCTTCTGCCCAGCGCATGACGTTGGTATAGGTATGGGCCTCGAGAAATTCTGCAGCACTGTACACGTGATTCAGAACCACAGCACCATACCAGGGCCATACGGCGATATCGGCAATAGAGTATTCGTCTCCGCCAAGGTACTGATGTTCTGCAAGGCGCCGGTCGAGCACATCGAGCTGGCGTTTGGTTTCCATGGTAAAGCGGTCGATGCAGTATTCGATTTTTACCGGCGCATATACATAGAAGTGTCCAAATCCGCCGCCGAGATAGGGTGCACTTCCCATTTGCCAGAACAGCCACGACAAACACTCGGTGCGCTTTGCCGGGTCGTGCGGTAAAAACGCGTCAAATTTTTCTGCGAGATACAAAAGAATAGCGCCGGACTCGAATACCCGTGTGGGCGTGTCCGTGCTGTGGTCGAGCAACGCAGGAATTTTTGAGTTTGGGTTAATATCGACAAAGCCGCTGCCGAACTGATCACCGTCTCCGATTTTTATCAGATGTGCGTCATACTCTGCTCCGCTGTGTCCGGCAGCAAGTAGTTCTTCGAGCATGACTGTTACCTTGACACCGTTCGGTGTGGCCAGTGAATACAACTGCAGCGGGTGTTTACCAACCGGCAGTTCTTTATCGTGCGTGGGGCCGGCAACAGGGCGATTGATACTGGCCCAGTTTCCACCGCTTTCGGTTTGCCATTTCCAGACTTTCGGAACCTCGTATTCTTCGTTTTCGCTCATGGTGCTCAACTCTTGTAAGATGACATTATGATACCAGATCAGCAACGCATGCCAGACACACTTCAGCGGCAACTATTGTCGTCGGTTTCTACATTGGTTCACTCGTATGAGTGAAGCATTGAAGGCACATGCAGCGATGGTGCTTTTTGCTGCAGTAATTTCCGTGTCTTTTACGCTCGGTGATCTTGCTGCACCGCACATCGAACCCGCAGTGCTCACTGCGCTGCGTTTTCTGACTGCAGCGGTGATTCTGTCGGTGCTTGCATTGCCTCAACTGACAAGATCTGCTTGCCAAAGTTCATGGCGATACTTTTTGGTCGGTGGTTTAATTGCAGGGTACTTTATTCTCATGTTTGAAGCGCTGCGCTTAACCGACCCCGTATCGACCAGCGCTGTCTTTACCCTGACGCCTATCATGAGTGCGTTGTTCGGTTACCTGCTAATGCGGCAGATTTCCACCGTGTTTACACTTGGTGTGTTGTGTATTGCAGGTATCGGTGCAATCTGGGTGATATTTCGTGGCGATACAGAAGCGATTATCCAGTTGCGATTTGGCACCGGTGAACAACTGTTTTTTATCGGTTGCGCTATGCATGCGTTATATACGCCTGTTGGCAGATTACTGAATAGGGGCGAACCATTGGTGGTATACACCTTTCTGAGTATTTGCGGTGGCTTGCTGGTTACTTGTACCTATGCGTTCTCTGCTCTGCTGTCAACGCCATGGACTTCGCTGCCTGCGGTCGCCTGGAGCGCTGTGTTTTACCTGGGGGTGTTCGCCACTGCCGGCACCGTTTTTTTAGTGCAATTTGCCACTTTGCGTCTGCCCTCCGGCAAAGTAATGGCTTACGGGTATCTGGTACCGGTGTTTGTTATTCTGTGGGAAGGGTTGCTTGGCCACGGGTGGATTGCGATCAAAGTGGTGCCGGGGGTACTTGCCATTGTAATTGCGCTGATTCTGTTAATTCGTGAAAAAGAAAACGCTTAAGGGTGTATTAGCTTTTTAGAACCATCGCAACACCTGCAACAGCCAGCCCCGACATTTGTTCATTGAATAACAACCATGCTTCAGCAGCGGCAAACGGTGGCACCAGATAGAACAGGCTTGCAACCTGACCGGCATCACCTCTTTGAATCAGCCACATGAGTAAAAGCACGGCACCCAGTGACAGCACGATGATCAGCCAGCTCAGGGCAAATATAAAATCACCGGTCCATTGTATTTGCATGCTTTCAAATGCCAGACAAAGTACCAATAGAAAAAGTACATTGGCGGTGTATTGAGTGCACACACCCGGCAGTAGCGCAATGCCGGTGCAGTATCGCTTTTGATAGATGGTACCTATAGAAATGCCAAGCAGGGAAAAAACGCAAAACAACAACCCGACAGGCTCTGCGCCGTCCGCACGCAGACCGGTTCCCGTCAGCACCAGTAGCACGCCTGCAAAACCTGCAACTATGCCGGCGGTTTTCCACCGGGTAACCGGTTCTGATAAAAAAGCCGCTGCCAGAATAACGGTCACCAGCGGTTGAAGGCTGACAATCAGTGCGCTCAAACCGGCATCCACACCACGTGAAATTGCAAAGAACACTCCGCCAAGATAGACACCGTGGATCAGCACACCGACCAGCCCTACATTAAAGTAATCTCTCAGGTTTACCGGCCATTGCTGCCTCAGCACTATGGCAATAATGTACAGCAGGCTCGCAGCAATCAGCATACGCACAAACAGAAACGTAAACGGCTCGGCGTAGGGCAGCCCGTACTTTGCACCGATGAAACCGGTGCTCCACAAAAACACAAACAGCAGTGGAATCAGGTATCTTGTGGAAACGGAATTTGATGTCATGGGCGGTTGCGCGGAGGTCTGCCAGTAAAGCAATGCCAGCGTATCGTGCACCTTTGCCGCGCGAAAAGATACAATCAATTCATCGGCTGTATCGCAGCTGCTACGTAACGCTGTCACCGCTGGTGATATCCCGTATGGTTTCTACTGATTTCAGTCGAGGTGAATATGACAACTCTCCCCGCGTTGCCTTTTAACCCTGAACATTGCTTCATTGACGGCAGCTGGCGTGCAGCGCGTGAGCAGCTGACGCTGGTTAATCCTTCAACCGGTGACGCGTTGTGCAATATAGCGCGCGGTGACTCGACTGATATCGACGATGCCGTGACCGCAGCGACAACTGCCTATAACGGTGAGTGGGGCAGGTCGACAGCACTTGAGCGCGGCCGGCTGCTGGCAAAGCTCGGGGCTCTGGTATTGCAGCACACCGAGCAACTGGCGGAGCTTGAATCGTACGATGTGGGCAAGCCACTAACGCAGTCGCGCGCCGATGCGGTCGCGCTTGCAAGGTATCTGGAGTTCTATGCCGGAGCCGCAGATAAAATTCACGGTGAGACGCTGCCGTACCTCGATGGCTATACCGTCTACACATTAAGAGAACCACATGGTGTCACGGCGCATATCGTGCCGTGGAACTATCCGATGCAGATCATCGGGCGCTCTGTAGGAGCAGCACTGACCATGGGCAATGCCTGTGTACTAAAGCCGGCCGAAGACGCCTGCCTGACGGCGCTGTACTTTGCCGAACTGGCGCAT
>CAYZVB010000016.1:29504-30736 GCA_964481315.1 uncultured Granulosicoccaceae bacterium | reverse complement strand
AGTGGGCTCGGAAATGTGTATAAGAGACAGTACAATCACAATCAGCACCGGTGCCAACGCATACAGCAGGCCGATATTCAGGGCCTCAGTAGTCTCACCACCGATATACACAAAAGCTCCACAAATCCACATACCGAGCGCGCCCAGAAACAACATCTCTTTCCATTCGCTGCGCCACGCGGGCCACGACTGTCGCAACTCGCTCCACGCAAACGGCAACATCAGGCCAAACGCGATCAACCAGCGCAGAAACGCCAGCAAATGAGGCGAGATAATACCGGGCGCATAACGCGCGACCAGATAATTGGCAGACCACAACGCCGGCGTAATAACAATTAACAGGAGCGACACACGCCCGATTGGAGCATTAGACAAGCGTTATTAACCTGTGGTGATTTAACACCCGGATGGCTATGATGCAGGGAAGAAAACCGTGATCCGGGACATTCGGCAGCACTGCGCCAGACGGTCACCCTACCACATGACGCCCACGCGTATTCACCGGCTGACCTTCAATCGATACTGCAACCAGCAAGCCCGAACCGGACAACCGACCACTGCTTGGCATTATGCTGAAAATTGCGTCGATCTGTCTGTTTGTGGTGATGATGATCTGCATCAAGCTGTTGCAAAATGACATTCCGATAGGCGAGATCATTTTCACCAGAGCGTTACTCGGCATGATGGCCGTGGCCGGCGTTTACAAGCTGCGCGGGCAGTTTACCGGGCGATTTGAAATTCGCTCTGTGCGGGCGCACAGCTACTGGGCGCTGTCGGCGTCGATGGCGATGATTATGTGGTTTATCGCCATTACGCTAATCCCGCTGCCGGACGCAACCGCGATTGGTTTTGCGATGCCGTTGCTGGTGGTAGCCATGGCCTACTTTGTACTTGGCGAAACCGTCAGAATAGTCCGCTGGATTGCGATTCTGACCGGACTGGTCGGCGTCTGTATTATCGTCTGGCCAAGCCTGGGAGTTGGCGCAAATTACGGTTCAACGGCAGCCATTGGCGCTGCCCTGGCGCTGGGGGCGGCGTTTTTCTGGGCACTGGCACAGGCACTGCTGCGACGCCTGACCCGCACTGAAACCAGCGGCTCAGCGGTGCTGAGCTTTTCTATTGCCACCATGTTTATTGCATTGCTCAGCCTGCCGTTTGGCTGGTCAGTGCCGAGCGCATCGCAGTGGGGCCTGATTTTACTATGCGGCGTTGCCGGCGGTTTCGGCCAATTG
>CAYZVB010000016.1:26543-29494 GCA_964481315.1 uncultured Granulosicoccaceae bacterium | reverse complement strand
GTGTGTTGCCGAAAGTTTGCGATTTGCCGAAGCATCTGCGCTTGCCCCCTTCGAGTATCTGGCGTTTCCGGTGGCAAGCCTCGCCGCCATTGTGATTTTTGGCGAGTACCCGGACAAACACATCTGGCTGGGGCTGCCACTGGTGGTGGCAGGCGGCCTGCTGGTTATCTGGCGCGAACACCAGCTGGCAAAAAGAGCAAAACAGACATAGACGCGGTCGTTCAGTTCCGCTAAGTTCCAATCCAGATCACGCTACCTCGCCAAGCCACGGAATTTCCCCGCAATGCCCGATACCACACTCGTAAACAAGAGCGTACTGCTGATTGTTGTCGCGGGTATCTCTGCGCTTTTTCTGGGCATTATCGGCCGTTTTCTGGAAGCGATATTTCTGGCCGGACTGTTCAGCGCTGTGTGCCACCCGCTATACCGGTGGTTTCTTCGCCACACTGGTAACAGGCAGGCTCTTTCATCGTTTGCAACGATGATTCTGGTGCTGTTCTTTATCATTATTCCAGTCGTGATTATCGCCACCATCGTGATTGGTCAGGCGACAGATTTCGCTACCGCGGCAATCCCGTGGATACAAAACCTGGCCAATGAGCCCGGAATCATTACCAGCCAGCTTGAGAAGCTTCCGTTTTACGACCGGCTGCTACCGTTTCGAGATCTGTTAACCGAACGTGTTGGGGGCGTGCTGGTGAGTATTAGCGGTACCGGTGTCGGGTTGCTGCAAACAGCTACTGTCGGAACCTTCAACGCACTCATCACCGGCTTGCTGGTGTTATACAGCTTCTTTTTCTTTTTGATGGATGGCGGCAAGCTGATCCAGCTAATTCTGTATTACCTGCCACTGGACGACAAAAACGAACACCTGCTACTCAACCGTTTTCGCAGCGTTACCATTGCCACGCTAAAAGGCACGGCAGTCATCGGTTTTCTGCAGGGCGGACTGGCCGGCATTGCACTGTCGATTGCCGGTGTACCAAATGCCCTGTTCTGGAGCATCACCATGATGCTGCTGTCTGTGGTGCCGGGGATTGGTGCAGCGCTGGTGTGGATACCTGCCTGCCTGTATCTGGCAGCCAGCGGAAAGTGGGCGGTTGCGGCCGGACTGTTTGCGTTTTGCGGACTGCTGGTTGGCAGCATCGACAATGTACTGCGACCGAAACTGGTAGGTTCTGATACGCAGTTACACGAATTGATGATTTTCTTCAGTACACTGGGCGGACTGCTAACGTTTGGTATGTCGGGTTTTATTATTGGACCGATCATCGCCGCTCTGTTTGTCACCGTCTGGGAAATATACGGGGTTGAGTTCCGTCACTGGTTACCGAGAACTGCGTTTGTCCCTCATGGTGAAGAGCACGCTGAACACCTGCCCGGTGAAGAAGACACATACATTCCCGATGTCATTACCGAAGTTGCAGAGCAGTCTGAACAGGCCCCTGAAGATGACTCGTCACAGACCGAACACTCATCTGACAAACCTGTGTAACAGACCTAACAGATGTGCCCCCAACCTGGTGTGACCGTGCAAAAATTCTTCGTCAGCGCTGTGGCGTCATTTTTACTAACAGCAAACACTGCACTTGCTGCAAACAGTGAGCTCTCATGCAAGCTGGGTTTACTGAAAGACCTTGGCTGGCAGATACAAAGCACGACCGGCTTCCCCGGCGTGCAAAACGGCAACGCCTGTGAGTCGGTAGCGCCACCGGTATTTACCTATAACACAAGCACAGAAAACGACTCTGATCTGCTTGCGCGTGCTAACAGCGCTATGCAATCTATTACCACCCGGTGTCTCGTCAACCGACAGTATATCGAGGCGATTAAGGTCGCAATTGTCAACCTGACAGCCAACAAGGAGTTTGAATTTATACAGGGTGGTGCCGACCCGCGTGATCCGTTTGTACCACCCGATGACAGCTGGGCATCAGCCGGTAACCGCGGCTATGATCTGCCGTCAGGCTCAATCAGCAGTGCTATAGATTCACTTTATACCAAACCGTTTATAGCTGAATGCGCAGCGGCCACACAGATAGCCCAGCTGGCTATATTAAAGGAACACTACGGCGTGTTTACCGATGCAATGATACAACCGACAGAAGTTGGTATTGGTATCTGGCCTGAATACATTAAAGCGCCGGCTATCGCTGCACATGAACCGCTGCTGCTCGACAGCAGGCAACGCAAGCGTGCGCTGAAATCACTGGCAACGCTGGGTAAAGGCGCTTTCTACGGGCAAAGTGGATATCTTAAACCTTACAAAGGCGACGACTTTGTCGATTCCATTGACAACCGCGGCCAGAACTTTGTCATGGTCGAACTTACCGACAACGCAGTAAATTCAATTCGCAAACAGTCAGCCCCATTAAAAGCATTCAATAAAATATCACGCAAAATCTGGAAGAAGTACCGGAAAAAACTTAAAGACGAAGAAAGTGATATCGAAACGCTTTCCAGTGAAATGAGAGAAGAGCTGGAATCTGCCGATCCGTTTTTTAAAGATATTATGGTGTACGTGCATCCGTTAAGCGTGCGAAATTTTGCATTTCACATTGCACGACAATTCAAATGGAACCCGCGCACGCCTTATGTGTTTGAGGTATACGAAGATTTTCAAAGCGGGTACTTTCACCAGCGCTATATCGACTACCGACTTCGACAATGCCAACAACAGGCATACTGCAGAAAAGCAGATTCGGGGCACTACTATCTAACGGATGAAACAGGAATACCTTCAGATACAGTTTATGGATCTGCAGGGGCCTGCGAAGCTGACCTGGCCGTGCGACCAGCACGTATTAACCGATAAAAAAACTCTGCCGCCACAGCGGCAGAGTCTTACAACAACTACCCTTACTGAAGTTGCCCGAAGAACACCCGGGTATCGTCTGCCGAGTGTGCATCAAGCCAAACAGTGCCTGCAGCAAGTCGCGCCAGCAGGTCCG
>CAYZVB010000016.1:0-26533 GCA_964481315.1 uncultured Granulosicoccaceae bacterium | reverse complement strand
TACAAAGGGTCTGCAGGGTCATTAAAGTTTCCATCGAGGAAGAACCGGCTCGGGTTACTGGTTCGTTGCGTCAGTGGTGCATAGTTATTCTCGGTGCTGTCAGAGACCACACCATCGTTAACATGCGCCGACGCCAGAGTGGCATCAGAAGTGTTCCAGGTAATTGAATAATCACCAGTGGTTTCATTGACCAGTAGATAACCATCTGCGTTGCCGCTTGCGCCGTTAATACCACCGACACTGGTGGTGTATTGAGTCACACCAGCCGGTGTTAACTGCCGGCGAACTTCACCATCGGGGAAGGCTGCAGTACGAGCCGCCACATAAAGGTTACCGGAGTTCAGATTCTGCAATACAAACGCCTGCTGCTCGGCTGACAACGTCGCCGGCACACTCCACTGGTTCGCACCAGTCATCTCCAGCGCTACAGCAACAAAGCCGTTCGTGCCCGGGGGACCAACCATAATATCGACCCGGTCAGCATCAATGCCGGTGAGCGTGACAGAACCACTGGCATCACCGGTAGAACGGTTGAACGCAAGGTTTGCGGTTCCGATTCCAGAGGATCCGGAAGCAGGCACTGCTTCGTTTTGAGTCAGGTCTGCGTTTACAACGCCGGTATCTGAAATTACTGCGCTGCCGTTATCAGTAGTACCGCCATCTGTGTTGCCACCATCGGTAGTGCCACCGTCTGTTGTTCCGCCATCTGTGGTGCCACCGTCCGTTGTGCCGCCATCAGTGGTACCACCGTCTGTCGTGCCACCGTCTGTCGTGCCACCGTCTGTCGTGCCACCGTCTGTCGTGCCGCCGTCTGTCGTGCCGCCATCGGTGGTTCCACCATCTGTGGTGCCGCCTTTTGTGGTTCCTCCGTCTGTGGTCCCCCCATTGGTGGGGCCGCCATCAGTACCAACGTCTGTAGTGCCACCGTTTGCCGTACCACCAGCGCTGTCGCTGTCGTCACTGTCGAGCAGCAGACCGGCAAGGGCGACGCCGCCTACCACACCAAGCACGGTGCCGGCCGACACACCGCCTCCGGCCAGCCCGCCGGCAACACCGGCGTTAGTGTCCCCGGCCTGCTCGCCGGAACATCCGGTAATTCCAATTGCACCGGCCACAATGACCGGCAGTAGCTTTTTAATAGGTGCCTTCGGCTTGCGGTATGTCATGAGTTTTGATCCCTTGATCGTCGGACTGTTTAAAGACTCAGAAAACGAAAGACTCCGGTGCGGGGCTGCTGCTCAAACCGCAGTAAGTTCTGTACCACGATGTCATGCGACAATGTTGTGCGGAAAACCAGCGAAAAATCAGATCCACAGACGCTACGTAATTACGAACGTTTCAGCGAATCGAAATATCTCAAACCCTGTTAACTCAACCCTGGAAACTGGTTTTCAACACAACACAGGCTGACGGTAATGAACACCTTCACCGTATTGACACGACTGTAACCCGCACTCATCCGATTTACTATTACGGTACTGACCGTATAACAATGTTATACAAGCGCTGTAATACAATCGGATTGATGAAGGACTTCTCCAATCAGCAATGACCGGATTGCAAGGGCATGCAGACCACGTAAAATTCACCTGTTTCCGGCAAAAAGCAGCGTTTTTGTTTCGCTTTAATTACAACCGACCCGGAATTTCCGTCAATAATTTGAACATTCCACCGTAAACGCTCGCTTCCGACAAGCCACCAATCTACCAAACAGGTAACCTTGTATTCACCATATCGCCATGATGTGTGTTAACAATCCGCTCGCCAAATAAATCATTGCAGGTCAACCAGACATGATGTTTCCGATCAGGGACGAAAACCCGCAGATCAATATTCCGTATGTGACGTATGCGTTCATCGCGCTAAATGTACTTGCCTGGCTGGCCCTGCAGGGCATGGGTGTAGAGCCCGCGCTGACTCAGTCCGTCTGCCAGTTCGGCCTGATACCGGCTGACCTGACCAGCCAGGAGTTTGTAAGAACCCGACCGATGTGTGCAATTGACGGCAACCCCGACTGGTACACTCTGGTGAGCTCGGTGTTCATGCACGGCAGCTGGATGCATTTGATCGGCAACATGTGGTTCCTTTGGATATTCGGCAACAACGTCGAAGACGCCATGGGCAGCACCCGCTTTGCGATTTTCTACCTGCTAAGCGGCGTGGCAGCCTCTGCCACTCAAATAGTTGCCGACACCGGTTCGGTGGTGCCAATGGTAGGTGCTTCCGGCGCTATCGGTGGTGTCATGGGCGCCTACATCGTGCTGTACCCGAAGGTACACGTACACATGTTTTTCCTGTTCCGTACTTTCGCCATTCCTGCCATTCTGATGCTTGGCTACTGGATAGCGATGCAACTTGTCGGCGGCTTTTCGTCGATGGGCTCTACCGGCGGTGGCGTCGCGTTCTGGGCACATGTTGGAGGGTTTGTCGCCGGCATGGCACTGATCCTTGTGTTTAAAGACGAAAACCTGCTGGCACAACACCCGTACCGCGGATGGAAACAGTCACAACATCGTGAGAAGGTATGGCAGCGCGTACCCACCCGAAAAGACGGCTGGCACTAATTGTCTGCACGCCATATAAACTGACAGACAATCATAAGATAATGCGGAACATATAAATGGATGGCATCAGCCTGCCAGCTGAAGCGTGGATTCCTTTCACGTTGTTGGCTGCGTTCTTTCAAAATCTGCGCTCTGCCTTGCAGAAACATTTGAAAGGCCGGCTATCAAACAATGCTGCCGCCTACGCAAGATTTTTATACGCGCTACCTTTTGCAGCACTGTATTTGTGGTTTCTATTGCGTCTGCCCGGCACCGACTTACCGCAAACCAATGGCCGGTTTTTGCTGTACTGCCTGTTCGGCGGGGTTTGCCAGATCATATTTACCGTCATGCTTTTATGGATGTTTTCGTTTAGAAGCTTTGCGGTCGGCACAACATTCTCAAAACTCGAAGTTGTAAGCGTTGCTGTTTTTGGCGCGGTGTTTCTGGGTGACCTGTTAAATCATCAGGGGCTTTTCGCTATTGCTATTTGTACCCTGGGCGTTATAGCGCTTTCTTCAAGACAAACCGGCATTACTGCTTCTTCAGTCGCCAGAGACTTATGGGGCAAAGAGACCGCCATCGGGCTGGTGTGCTCACTTTTTCTTGGAGCATCTGTGGTATTTTTCAGGGCCGCATCGCTGTCGCTCGGGCACGACGATGCAATGATGTCAGCGGCATTTACACTGGTGGTAGCGCTATGCATTCAATGCGTGGTGATGGGCGCCTGGCTAATTATTGTCGAACCGCAGCAACTGCGGGCACTGGTGTCTGAATGGAAGTGGGCTGGTATCGTCGGTATTGCCGGCACGCTCGCTTCAATTGGCTGGTTTACCGCGTTCACACTGCAAAACGCCAGCTACGTCAGAACTCTCGGCCAGATAGAACTGTTGTTTACGTATCTGTTTACCACCCGCATTTTCAAAGAGCAGGTTAGCCGGATTGAAATAATCGGAATTGCTCTGGTAGCACTGGGCATTGTGATTCTACTGTTGTCAGGCTAAGCGTCGTTCACCTACAGGAAGTGAATAATCGCATAGAGAATGACGGTCATCGCTATGCTGCAATGCAGTGCGCCACGAACGCCAGCCATGACCGACAACCTGCCAACTACGCCATTCAGCTGCACCGCAAGCACGATTAACGACGCGATAATAAAACCTGCATCAGACATTGACACCGGCTGCATTCCACCGGCATTTGCACTGAACGATCCATGTTTGGATGCCAGCATGCCAAACAGCATAGGTGCAGAGAAAACCATATTGGTCCTTGATGCAAGCAACGCCGTCGCGGCGGCGGCAGGCACGTCACCTGCGCTTAAACCACAAAAGATTTTTTGTTTTGGCCAGATAATCAACCATACATTCAAAAACATTAGCGTGCCCATGAATGCTGCGATGGTGATGTACTGATTAACCCCTGCACCAAGTGACATCAAAAGGTATAAACCAGTCGCGAACGTTGCGACCGCCGCCCACCGGAACCACCACAATGCACGAGGCGCAAGCTTCGCCAGTACATCTGATTTCGCTTCTGCTGTTGCCTCTTTCAGGTACTCCCCCTGTATGAAATTAAAGTAGTACAACATCCCCACCCACATTAACGCAGAGAGAACGTGCGCAAAGCGGAATATAAACTCAATAAAATAACTCATGCTCTGCTCCGGTTATGCGCTTTGCAGCGCCAGCAAATCAGGCAACGGCCGTGCGGTTTCATCGACACTTTGCAAGGCCGCCTCAAGAGCTGCCGCCACAGCCAGCACTTTGTTGTCTGAGCCGTTTGGACCGACAATCTGAATACCAAACGGCATACCGTGTTCATCGACCCCACAGGGCAGTACACAGCTACAACACAGCGTTACTGTTGGCACATAAGCCAGCGCCAGCCAACGCATGTACGTTGGCATTGACTCACCGTTAATTTGCGTAACGGCTAACTCTGTATGCGGAAACGGACTAACGGCGGCGGCCGGAGTGATCAGTACATCGGCATCTTCAAAGTACTTGAGCATGTTGCGATACAGCTCTGACTGCTGCACAAACGCCTGCGCGATGTCTGACGCGCTTAGCGCAAGCCCGCGTTCGGTATTATCGATGACATTAGGCCCCAGCATGTCACGTCGCTCGCGAACACGTTCTTCATGCGCTGCTGCAAACACCACACCTCGCAGCACTTCAAAAACATTGTGTGCATTTTCGGTTGCCGGTGCACGCTCGAAGCTCTCTTTAAAGTGATGATTAAACAGACCGATGCGTTGTTTGAATGTTTCGGCAATACCGTTATCGACCGGGCAGCACCCCATATCAACCGACCACCCTACCCGCAGTGCGTCGAGTGACGACGGCACTAACTCTGAGTTAATGGCATTACCGGGAACACTGTACGGGTCTCTGCGATCAAACCCGCTAATGGCGCTTAACTGCAGATGCATATCTGCCACGCACCGCCCCATCGGACCAAGCACCGGAAAGGGACTTAAGGCCACCCCGCTGTGCACATTGGGCACTACACCGGGTGAAGGACGAAAGCCTGCAATGCCGCAAAAAGCCGCCGGTGTTCGCAAACTGCCGCCATAATCAGAGCCGGTCGCGATTGGCAGCATACCTGTCGCCAGTGCCACGGCCGTACCACCCGACGAACCGGCGCAGGTTTTATTAAGATCAAACGGATTGCAGGTGGTACCGTACACGCGATTTACTGTGTTACCACCCGCACCGAATTCCGGCGTATTGGTTTTGCAGAACACGTTACCGCCGTTAAGACGGATGTCTGCCACTATTTTATCGTCCGCGTCGGGCACATGATTTTCAAACTCAAGCGAGCCCCAGGTCGTGCGAAGATTTGCCGTTGCTTCCAGATCCTTGATACCCACCGGCAACCCCTGTAAAAAACCGGGAGACTTTCCTTTGCCGATTGAGTCCGTTATTTCTTTTGCATTAGCACGACCCAGCTCTATATCACTGGCTACAACCGCATTCACGGCAGGGTTTACCGCCTCTATGCGTGAAACACAACTGTCGTAAAGCTCGACAGGAGATAAGTTTCCGCTGTCAATCTCGGCTATAGCATCAACAGCTGTCAGGTCACACGGCTCTGTCATTTTTGCCTCTCTGTGGAATTACCGGCGCCGGTAGCGCCGGGTAATGCATTTTACACCGCCGGCTGGCGATTCAGTAGTCGATGGGCCGGCAGCGTGTAAGCCGCAATAAAAATCAGCGCCGCTGTCACCACCAGAATTTTAAACAGGACACCGAATCCGTGATCGTGATGTACCGATGAAATAAGGGGAATTGCCATCGCCATTACCATAATGGTGATGGTATAGCGTATGCCCAGTATGCGGCTGCGATAGCCGGGTTGCGATACCCGTCCGATTAGTACGTCGTTGATAGGGATCTGACCGAACGCCGCCAGCATGTAACCGATGGCGGCCGCGATCGCGAGCTTATCTGTCGCCGCGATCGCAAGCGCAAAGAAAACAACCTGCAAGGCAGATACAGAAAGAAAAATGGTTCTGACCGACATTCGGTCAAGCAGATAACCGACGACTAACTGCCCCATCGATCCTGCAAAAAAAGCAACAAATGCCAGCTGCCCGATCAGTACCGCACTGTCGGAAAGTGACGTAACCCGCTCCGCCAGCACCCGCGGCAATGCGAATGTGGTGCTCTGAAACACCAGCCCGCCAAGAGCGGTTGTCAGGAACACCACAACCAACACTCTAATTAAAAGCCGGTGACTAAACTCTGGGGTTTCATCTACCTTAGCGGAAGATGCAGAGGCTGCGCTCTCCGGCGCCTGCTGACGCGCCGCACGCATAGTTAATAGATAGATTAAACCGAGTGCAATTGAGAACATACCGGGCACAACGAACGCCGCGCGCCAGCCGCCATAGTCGATAAAAAAAGCAGTTAGCAATGCCGCACAGGCAACCCCCATGTTGCCCCAGACTCCGTTCACCGCCACGCGCAGTCCGTTTCTTTTTCCGTTACCCAGCACCAATGCAATGCCCACCGGATGATAAATTGCGGCAAATACACCAATGCAGAACAGCCCAATGCTCATTTGAACCGGACTGCCCGCCAGCGCACACAGAATTGACGACACCCCGATACCAATAAAAAATACCACCATCATACCGTGCCGGCTCCAGCGATCGGCCAGCCAGCCTGCCGGTAGTGCAAAAGCACCAAAAGCGATAAAGCCAGGGGTTGCGTACAGAATGAGCTGCGCGTAGTCGAGCTTCCATTCGGTGGCCAGCGTCAGCGCTGCCAGAGTAGCGAATACCAGCATGAACAAATGATCAAGAAAATGAGCAATGTTCAACAGCAAAAACTGGAGTCGGGCTAACATTTTCGTGCGCTGTATTCTCGATCCGGGGTGGCTTGCAGAGTACCAGATGTGATTCCGCGCAGCCTTACTTTTACCGCTGCTTTAAATAGTGTTTAATGCTCGCACTACCGTTTTGACTTTCAGTTCCTATCCACCGGAAGATTGAAGATTAATGAAACTAAAGCCCCATAACGGAATCGCGAGCTTCGTGATATTTCTGTTGTGGTTTTGCGTACAGACTGCCACCAGCGCAGAACTCCCGAAACCAAACGGGAAAGTACTGCTGCGGATCACTGGCAATATCAGCAACACCAATTCACCCGGCGCCGTTGAGATGGATCTTGCGATGCTCGAAGCACTCGAGGCTGCAAGCTTCGTCACCAACACGCCGTGGACCGACGCACCAACAAAATTTACCGGCGTACGGATTAACCGCCTGCTGGAATACGTCGGTGCAAATTCCAGTAACTTTCGCGCCAGTGCACTCGACAAGTACTGGAACGATCTCACTGAAATGGACTTCGACACGATCCCTGCAGTTATTGCGTACAAAATTAATGATGAGTACATGCGGGTGAGGCAACTCGGCCCACTGTGGATCATGTTTCCGTTTGATGAATTTCCGCAGCTTTCTACAGAGAAGTATCTAACCGCGAGCGTCTGGCAAGTAATAGAGATTGAAATCCAGTGAACACCGCCAGAACCGCGACCATGCTAACCGTGCTGTTTGCGTTTCTGTGCATACTTCAAGTATCGCTTATTGCGAAAACGCTCGATAAAACCCGCTCACAACTTAGCAGCCGCAGTACCGGCGCTATCAACTCCCTGACACAGATCGACAGGAATCTGGACGAACTCATGGATGCACTGATCGCACATCAGTTTGCGCTGTCACAAGGTACCGGACAGCAATCTGCGGACAACTATCGAACAAGTTTTGAAATTTTCTGGGCGTCTGTGACTGTCTTTGCACTTAAAACTCCGGACACCGATCAGGAGATGCCGGAGTCAGAACAACTTCATAAAAAAGCCATGCAATTTCTGGAGGGAAATGACAACCGTGTACATCGTGACGCTCCATTAACCGGCCCGGAAAGTATCGAACTGTACGACGAAACCAGAGAGTTGGCAGAACAGTTCCATGATTTGAGTCACGACTATTTTCTGTCTCTTTCAGTTTTTAGCGATGTACTGAAAGACAGAGTTAACAGGCTGTACAACACCTTTCTGTTGTTTGCACTTCTGGTGATAACGTGTGGCGGTATTTCCTGGTACACACTTTTTGAAGCCAACAGAAAGTCTGTTCAACTCATAGAAAAGTCCAAAGAAACCCAGGCACGCCTGACACAGGTAGTTGATGAACTCCGAAGCGGTAAACTGGAAAACAAAGCAAAAGACAGTTTTCTTGCTGCCGCCAGTCACGACTTAAGACAACCGTTACATGCACTGGGGCTTTTCCTGGGTGCACTGGAAAAGCATATTCAGCCGACCGGCCACGCCATTATGGAAAAAGCCAAACAGTCGAGCTCTGCATTAAACAGACTATTGTCGAGCCTGCTGGACCTGTCGCGTCTCGACGCCGGTGCTGTCAAAGTTTCTCTGCGCGACTTTGACATTGGCAATTTAATCGCAACACTGGAACACGAATTTCAATCCACCGCCAAAATCCGCAATATGGAACTAAGTTTCGATACTGACGAACATTTGGTATATACCGATCGCATATTGATTGACCGGGTGTTGCGAAACCTTATCGAAAATGCACTTACACACAGCCGCGGCAGCCTGTTACAGGTCAACTGTAAAAAAGTCGACAGCGCACTGCAGATAACAGTAGCTGACAACGGCATAGGCGTGCCAGCCAATAACAGAGATGATATTTTCTCCGAATATTTCCAGATTGGCAATCCGGAGCGCGACCGTTCGAAAGGCCTGGGTATCGGATTATCAATCGTAAAAAGACTGAGCGACCTGCTCAAACTTGACTTGCAGTTCTATTCCGAAACACAGGGTGGTACACACTTTACTATCACCGTGCCACTGGCCGACGAATCACAAAAGCATCATCAACACAGTGGTGCAAACACAACCCGTAATGCGAGCTCAAGAAAAGTACTGATAGCTGTCATCGAGGACGAACAAGGTGTCAGAGAGGGCATGGAACTAATGCTCGACAGCAAAGGGTATCGGACTGTGACGGCAGACTCGCCAGCTGCACTTCTTATGCAGCTAAAGGCATTTAACAACCCGCCGGACGTGCTAATCAGTGATTATCGCCTGCGCAAAGGCAAGACCGGTGATACCGCCATAGAAAGTGTTAAACAGTCACTTATGCTCGACATACCATCAGTAATAATTACCGGTGATACCTCTCCGAAGCGAGTCAAAGATCTTACTGTTGGCGGTTACAAGTTACTGCACAAACCTGTTGACCCTGACAGCCTGCTGCAGGTGATACAGAGTTTGACTGAAATCCCGGTCAAGCCTATTTCTTCATAAATAAGTTATCAGGCATTAGCCACGCGTCGGGCAACAACACGAGCAGCGGCGTTGCACTGGGCAAGTTCGATAGGCTGGTTAAGCGTGTAAATATGAAAATGCTCATAGCCACGCTGATGCAGATCATCAATAAACTCTTCGGCATGTGCACGAGCAAGGCGTGCTGCGAGTATCGGGTCGTCTTTTGCCGGTGCAAATCTGTCGTACAACTGCTGTGGTACAACGGTGCCACAGCGTTCGGCAAACTGAGTCATTTTTGCAAAATCACGAATCGGCAGTATCCCCGGCACTACTGGCACTGTAATACCTGCAGCGCTCACTTTTTCCTGAAACCGTTCCATGGCATCAAGATCAAAAAAGAACTGTGTGATAGCGCGGCTGGCACCGGCATCGACTTTGGTTTTAAGTTCATCAATATCAGCCTCAGCACTTGCTGCCTTCGGATGAACTTCCGGGTAGCAGGCAACACTGATATCAAACGGATGTATTTCCAGTAGCCCGGCGATAAACTCTGCAACATTACGGTAGCAGGCACCGCGCTTTGCCGCACTGAGTGCGTTATCCCGGTCGTCACCACGCAGCGCAACTATTTTATCTACTCCAAGATCACGCAGCAGGGTTGCTACCAGATTGAAATCTTCATTGGTCGAACCTACAAACGTCAGATGTGCTCCGACCGGTCCCTGTGACTCCGCCAGCACGTGCTTAATTGTACTGATGCTGTTGTCCTGGGCACTGCCAAGCGCACCATAGGTAATCGAAAAGAATGTGGGGTGCAATGTTTCAAGGCATCCCAGTGTGCGCCAGAATCGTCGTTCACCCAGTGCGTTACCGGGTGGGAAAAATTCATAAGAGCAACTGATAGTCATAAGTCCATTCCGTTTAGTTTCTTTTGTTAGTGCGTGACTTCGGGGGTACGTGTCGCCTGCCATATCTTCACGGTCAGCGGCTCACCCTGCAGATCGCGACTGGGTCCTCCGTCGAGACCGGACTGCTGCAGCCAGGTTTGAATTTCAGCGTCGTCAAAACCAAGGCGGTGATGCTGGTGCTCGGTACGCAATTGCTCGACCGAGTGTGGAGCAAAGTCGACGATGACCAATCGCCCGCCCGCTTTCAGCACACGCGAGGCTTCTTCGATCACAGCCGCAGGATCATCGCTGTAGTGCAGTACTAAATGCAGTGCCGCGAGATCAACTGAATTGTCCGCCACCGGCATGTTGTACATATCCGCCTGACGCACATGCACGTTGCGCAGCGCTGCCTTCTCCAGATTGGCGCGTGCAACCGTTAGCATCTCGGGAGACAGATCAATGCCCATACCGCGCTCGGTGCGATCGGCGAGCAATTCAAGCAGTCGACCGGTGCCGGTACCAATATCGAGAAAGTCACTGATGGGCTGGTCGCCAATGACTTCCATAAACTCACGTTCAAGCAGTGCCTCAGGTACATGCAACGCACGAATGCGATTCCAGTGTTCGGCGTTCTCACGAAAATAGCTCTGCGCCATGTCTGCACGTTTTTGCTTGACCTGATCGAGGCGCACCAGATCGCGGTTCAGTTCGGTATCTTCTGCCGGCAGTAAATCCACCAGTGTGCGGGCAAGCTGCGCAGATTCTGTGCGCTCGGCAATGCGGTAATAGACCTGCGCACCCTCGCGAAACCGATCCAGCAAACCCGCTTCAACAAGCAGCTTGAGGTGACGCGAGACGCGCGGCTGGCTTTGCCCGAGAATTTGCGTCAGCTCACCAACGCTTAGCTCACCGTAGGCACAAAGCGCCAGCAAACGAAGTCGGGTGGGTTCACCGGCGGCTCGCAGACCGCTTAGCAGATTTTCCATATTGGCAACCATATAAAGATATATTTATATGTACATTATTGCAGATAATGAAAATTATTAGCAATAAATCTTCCACAGATTGATCAGCGCGACACATGGATGACTCGTCACCTTTGATGTGAGCGTAAAAGTGATGGCACTTACATCTTTGTCACTGAGCCAGGAAGAACTCGATTCCTGCCCGGAAAAGCCCGTCAATCCGACCTCGCCGGCGTTAAGACACAACATTCACGCACGTCGGAAGAAGACGCTCCAGCCTTACCGGCCAGCCGTGCTGGCAGGACACCCACCCAAATCCGCACTCTCGCGCTCGTTACGAAGACACCCATACCTTCCAGGACACCCAGTCAAAGCCTTCGAGGACAACTACTGGAATCAAGCGTTCCTCACGGCATCCAAGAGCCTGGAAGTCAGCAAATTCCTCATTGCGATAACATTACTTAACGATGTGTATCTAAAAAGTCACTAAACTCTCCAGTGCAGCTGACTACACTAGCCAACGAATTTCGAATTACTTGTACCTTGTACCGGAGATAAAAATAATGAACGAGACAGCCAACAACTTTCTGAGCGGAATCCCTTTCGCCGACAAACTAGGGCCCGTCCTTATCGCCCTCGCCATCCTGATCATCGGGTTGATTGTCGCCAAGATCATCAGGAGCTTCGTGCAGAAAGCGCTCAGCAAAGTCGATGTGCTGAACCGTGAAAACTCCGACGGCTCTGTTACCGATCTGGCAACGCCGATCGCCACGCTCATTTATTACATCATTGTGCTTTTCGTGCTGATTGCTGTGCTCGGCCAGATGGGCCTGACTGACGTTCTTGATCCGCTGAAAAATATGGCGAATCAGTTCCTTGGTGTAGTCCCGAACATTATCGGCGCGGGTATTGTGGGTTACGTTGGCTGGATTCTGGCCAAAATCATCTCTGAATTTGTTGGCATGGCGCTTGGCAAGGCGGACGAGCAACTGGCACTGCGCACCGGCAGTGACGAAATACAGGTATCGAAGCTCGGCAGTACATTTGTGTTTGCCGCTATTCTGTTGCCGATCATTGTTGCAGCGCTCGGCATTCTGGATATTGAAGCGATCTCGGGTCCGGCCACTGCCATGATTCAAAAACTGATGGCAGCTATACCAAATATTATTGCCGCCGCGATCATCCTCACTGTTACCTACTTTGTCGCAAAATTCGTTGTACAAATATTAAGCAGCATTCTTGATGGCCTTAACATTAACGACATGCCGGAAAAGCTCGGCCTGCAGGGCATGTTCACACCAACGTTCACACCCATCAAGCTTATCGGTAACACGATTATGTTTTTCGCGATGCTTACCGGCCTGACCGCAGCCGTTGACAAACTCGACATTGAAATCATCTCGCAAATCATGGCTCGCGTACTGGAGTTTGGCGGCGGTATTCTGATCGGCGGTGTAATTCTGGTGATCGGTAACTTCTTAAGCACACTTGCCCACAATGCACTTGCACCTTCGAACGCAGCACTGGCAAACATTGCACGCTTTGCCATTCTCGGTCTTGTACTGGCCATGGGCCTGAGAGCAATGGGGCTTGCAGACAACATCGTTAACATGGCATTCGGCTTTACACTTGGCGCTGTAGCTGTAGCAGCAGCACTTGCATTCGGTTTCGGCGGACGCGACGCTGCCAAACGAATTGCAGATAACATTGCCGACAGAATCACCTGATCCGGAAAATCGTTTGTACACGCTGCACAACTGTGCAGCGTGTTGCCGACCCCTGATATTTCTATAAAACGGCTCGAAACGAAAGCCGGAGAGCAGGATGAAAAACAGTTTGTTTAACTTTCGTGATGACGAAGAACGCGAAGTATTCTTTGTCGCTATTCCCGTATTACTTTTTTTTGGTCTGCTCGGCTACTGGTTAATGTCGGACGACCCGGCACCAGCTGCAGTAAGCAGTGACGGAAAGGCAGTATTTGCCGACGCCGACAACGATGGCGTGGACGACAGCATTGATCAGTGCATTAACCGCGCAGGCGTTGCATCCAACTACGGATGTCCGGAAAAGATCGGCTACTCAATGGCCGACAACGATGGCGACGGCATAAGAAACGGTATCGACAGTTGCCCCGAAACTCACGGTGATGCGCGCAACAACGGCTGCAGAATGGTAGCCGCAGCCACCGCAACTACCGTACAAAGCGACACCGCAAACACACTTATTGAAACCACTGACAGCGATGGTGACTCGGTGCCCGATCACCTCGACACCTGCCCCGACGTTAGTGCCGCAACACAAAACGGTTGCCCGCTCGATACAGACGGCGATGGCATCAGTGACGAAGCAGACCATTGCGTGACGCTTAGCGGCACTGAAGAAGATGCAGGTTGCCCACCCGATAGTGACGGCGATGGTGTCTGGGGGGCTGACGATCAATGCCCCGACCAACCCGGCGCTGCCATCGATAATGGTTGCCCCGCCGATTCCGATGGCGACGGTGTCGTTGATCTTAACGACAAGTGTCCTTCGGTTGCCGGTGAAGACGAAGGTTGCCCGCCCGACGAAGACAACGACGGTATTGCCGATACCTCTGATCAGTGCCCGCAGCAGGCCGGCCCTGCCGCCTCCGGTGGATGTCCTGAAGACAGTGACGGCGACGGCGTTAGCGATGCCAACGACCGGTGCCCGCAGATGCCGGGCGATGCTGCCAACGAAGGTTGTGCACCGGATGCAGACGGTGACGGCATTGCCGATGCCGACGATCAATGCCCTGACGAAGCCGGCCAGTCACTCGCTGAAAACCCTGACTCCGATGGTTGTCCGTCCAGTGCTGACACCGATGGTGACGGCGTAATCGACCTGCTCGATCAGTGTAAAACTGAAGTTGGTCTGATCGCCAACAACGGCTGCCCGCCGGCGGCAAACGACAGCGATGGTGATTCGGTCACTGACAACCTGGACGAGTGCCCCGCTATTGCAGGTACTCCGGAGTTTAACGGTTGCCCGAAAGACACTGATGGCGATGGCATTGCCGACGCAGACGACCTGTGTCCCGAGACTCCCGGCAGCATTACTCAGCGCGGTTGTGCAGTTGCCGAAGTCTCGCAGCCAGAGCTAAGCTCGGAAGATCAGACGGTACTCGACCTGGCCCTGTCTCAGGTGGCATTTAATTCCGGCAGCGCAACGTTGACTGACAGTTCGAAGCAGGTACTGAACGATGTTGCCAATCTTATGCGCAAGTACCCCACCGCCAGACCGATGCGTCCGGTCGAGCCGACAGCAATATGCGACTTTCGATGCTGCGCGCAAGAGCATGCGCCAGCTTCATTGCCGACTCCGGCATCGACATCACTCGCATTGTCGCGTACGGCTATGGTGAATCACAGCCGCTGGTCAGCAACGACACACCTGACGGCCGACGCACCAATCGGCGGGTAGAGTTTGAGCTGAAGTTCTAAAGAACACCTTTAGTTACCCACTGACAAACGGCTGCCATGTGCAGCCGTTTTTTTATGCGTATTGGTGAATACGTACGACACAAAGTTCTTGTACACTCGCACTATTCGCAACGGTACTGCCAGTCGCTTTCAGGTACAGGAACATGCAGCTCAAATACAGTATTGCAGTTTTTCTTGCCGCAGCTTTCTGGGGGTTGTACTGGTGGCCGCTGCGTGCAATTGAAAGCAATGGCGTCACTGCACAGTGGTCAGTGGTGGCTATCTATGTAGTCCCGCTACTGGCACTACTGCCCTACACTTTCGTAAAAAGAAAAGTATTTGCCGAACACTGGCGGACGCTGCTATTCATTGGTGCCGCAGCAGGTGCCGGGTTATCGTGCTATGCCACGGCGTTTCTTTATACCAGCGTGGTGCGCACGGTTTTACTGTTCTACATGATGCCGGTCTGGGCCACCTTAATGGCCATTGTATTTCTCAACGAAAGCAACAGCCCGCGGCGATGGATGGCAATGCTCACCGGCTTTGTCGGCCTGTCACTCATGCTGTTTACCGGCTCAGACTCGCAGGCAGGTATCCCTTTCAGTATTGGTGATTTTATCGCGCTTTTATCAGGAATATTCTGGGGCATGGGTACCGTGCTTATCAGAAGGTCACCCAACATAGAGCCAATGACAATTGTACCGGCGCAATACCTGTTTGCTTTAGTTATCAGTGTATTTTTTCTGTTTACACTATCACCTGCGGCACCGCTTCCACCGGCAACGGCATGGATAAGCGCTATGCCATACCTGATCGGATTCTACGTACTGATCGTGTTGCCCACGCTATATATCTGTGCGGTTGGTTCGCAGGTGTTATCGCCGGGCCGAATAGGAATACTTATGATGTCTGAAGTACTGGTCGCCGGTCTAAGTGCTCCGCTGCTGGCGGGTGAAAGTTTGTCGCTGCGCGAGATCATTGCAGCACTGCTGATTATTATGGCCGGTGTCATTGAAGTCTTTTCACCAACCGATACAAACAACAATCCTCTTACTTCGACTGAGTAAAAATATCTATCGTTTTGTCGGTAGAATCATCGACAAAGTGTACTGCAGAGAAATCACCATCGTGATACTGCTTTACATATAAATGCCAAATGTTACTGATATCGTTTTTAAGATCGACCCGCGTCTGGTAGCGCACGCGCTGCCAGAAGCCAACATCAACCCGTACTTCCATCTGATTGCCATCCTTGCGTCGCAGGTCAAGAAACATCTCATCGCCGACAACATCGTTTAAACTGGCGATAGCATCGCTGATCTCGCTCCAGATTTCTTCTTTGTCGTGAACCTGATCCGAACTGTCAGCGACCGCCGTATCTCCTGCAATTGGGTCTGCCTTAATGGCGTCAGTCTGATCAGTTGATTCTGATGCAACCTGGTCTGCCGGATCGGCCGCCATCATGGATGTTTCGGCACCTGTATTTTTTGGCAACAAGCCCTGCGACAGCGCCGGCGTCACTGAGTCGGGTTCGCCGCCCACCGAATCAGTGGCCAGTGCATCGCTATTCACCATAACCGGCGCAACACACAACAGGATTTTGAACAGGTTTCGGTGCACTGGCACTCTCCAATCTTTCTGGTTGGCAATGTACCAGTATTGAAACAAAATTTGTAGCCAGAAATTTACACTCAACGACAAATCATTGTGTGCACGGACAATTAACGTGTAAAGCAAACGTAACTCAACCCGCGTGTATACTCACCCGATGAACAATCCAACAATATCCGATTCTGTCACCGCAGCGGCACAACTTAAGAAACTGCAGTTAAATCAGAAATTTACTTCTGCTCTACAGGGAGAACGCGGCGCCAGCGAGCAGTCCCGGCAGGTTGCCGATGCGATGTGGTCCGAGGTTGCCCCGACACCACCCCGCGCACCACAGCTAATTGCCTGGGTGCCGGAAGTGGCAGATTTTCTGGGTATTGATATCGCGTCCGATCCTCTACTTGCCGCACGGATTTTTACCGGCGCACATCAGCTGGACGGCTCGTTGCCATACGCCATGCGCTACGGTGGCCATCAGTTCGGTAACTGGGCCGGTCAGCTTGGTGACGGGCGTGCGATTGCACTGGGTGAACTGCAGGATAAAAACAACCAGTCATGGACGCTGCAACTGAAAGGCGCCGGCCCAACTCCCTACTCCCGCCAGGGAGACGGCTACGCGGTGCTGCGCTCTTCGGTGCGCGAGTACCTTTGCTCCGAGGCCATCCATCATCTTGGTATCCCGACCACACGCTCTCTGACCCTCAGCCTGACCGGCGAAGACATTCAGCGCGACGTTTTTTACAACGGCAATATCGAAATTGAACCCGGGGCCATACTGTGCCGCGTTGCAGAATCTTTTGTCCGTTTCGGCAGCTTCGAAATTCACGCGGCGCACCGCGAAAATGACCTGCTAAAACAACTGGCCGACTACGTCATCACACAACACTATCCACATCTTCTCAGCGGCAAGACACCCAACGCAGACACCTACCAGCAGTGGTTTAATGAATTGCTTGAGCGCACGGCTAAGCTCATGGCGCACTGGCAACGGGTCGGGTTTGTCCATGCCGTGATGAATACAGACAACATGTCGATACTGGGGCAAACCATCGACTACGGTCCGTACGGCTGGCTGGAAGAGTACGACCTGCGCTGGACACCGAATTTTGTTGATCTGCAGGGACGCAGATACAGCTACGGCAATCAGCCGCACATTGCACTGTGGAACCTGTATCGACTGGCCAACGCGATTTTGCCACTGTTTGATGACAACACCGGGCCACTGGAAGAAGTCCTCAAGCGCTACGAGCCACTCTACGAATCCCTGTGGAACGACACACGTGCTGCAAAAGCAGGGCTAAGTTCTTATGAACCTAAGAGCGGCGACAAAGAACTGCTCGATGACCTGTGGAATTTTCTCGAACAGGCATCTCCCGACTACACCTTGTTTTTCCGAACACTTGCAGATGCACCGGCATCGCAAACCGCACAGGCACTGGCAGATGATTTAAACGCTGCGTTTTACGATACCCCGGGCACTGAACATCAACAACAGTTAAGCGCCTGGCTTGAACGCTGGAAAGCACGTATCAAAAACGAAGGCCCGCAGGCACAGAAACTCATGCAGGCTACCAACCCTAAATACGTGTTGAGAAACTACATTGCCATACAGGCCATCGACGCCGCAGAACGCGGCGACTACAGCGTGCTTGAAGAGGTTGCCAGTGTTATGCAGAACCCCTACGATGATCAGCCACAGTATCAGAAGTATGCGGCACTCAGGCCCGACTGGGCAACACAAAGACCCGGTTGCACCATGCTAACCTGTTCAAGCTAATAGGCAGGAATTTGGTGTGGTGGTTACTTTCCCTGCCACACCGGATCACGCTTTTCAGCAAACGCCCGGGCACCTTCCAGCTGATCTTCAGAACTGTACAATCGATCGACCGTGGCAAGTTGACGTTGGGTGATTTTATTTAGGGCGTCCTGAAATTTCATGTCTTCAGCTTCCCGTACCACTTCTTTAATGGCGGCGTACACCAATGGCGGTCCGGACGCCAGCAGCCTGGCAAGCTCCCAGGTTTTATCGAGCAGCTCATCCGGTGCACAGATCTCTTTAATCAGGCCCCACTGTTTTGCTTCCTGTACATCAAACCAGCGCCCGGTGAGTAACAGATCCATCGCAACATGATACGGAATACGTTTTGGCAGTTTGACTGACGCTGCATCTGCAACGGTACCTGAACGAATTTCGGGCAACGCAAAAGTGGCTGTGTCCGAGGCCATAATCAAGTCGCTTGACAGTGCAAGCTCAAGCCCGCCGCCGCAGCAAATACCATTAACTGCACAGATAACCGGTTTGTTCAGGTTACCCAGTTCCTGTAAACCGCCAAACCCGCCAATCCCGTAATCACCATCTACCGCATCACCTTCAGAGGCAGCTTTGAGATCCCAACCGGGACAGAAAAACTTGTCCCCTTCCGCACGCAGTATAGCAACGCGCAACTCGGGATCATCACGGAAGTCCATAAACGTCTGCCCCATGATGCGACTGGTCGCCAGATCAATAGCATTTGCTTTTGGGCGGTCGAGCGTAACTTCCAGAATATGGCCGTCACGACGGGTTTTGATCGGCTCATCAGCCATGTTTGTTCTCCGCAGCAGGTGATCGGAAGAGTGTGCAGTTAATGCAGCGAGTATTTCAAGTGGCAAGAACGCGGTTGCCGCTGGCGAATTGACCACTGATATAAAACAGTCGCCATGCGCCAAGAATGCTTGCCACCGTCAGGCCGGCGAACAACGCGTACCAGACACTCTCTACCCCGCCGGGCGCACCAAACCATTGAGTTTTAGTAATTGCATACGCCAGTGGAAAACCGACAATCCAGTACGAAAACAACTGTAGCAGGGCTGGTATAAAAGTATCCTGATACCCCTTTAGTGCGATATTACTTCCGATCTGTATACCGTCGACAATGAGTTGAAACGAAACTATCAGTAACAAACCGCTGCCAAGTACAATGACCGCGGCATCGTCAGTAAACAGTGACAATAACGTATCACGCACCAGCAGCATTAGTACACAGCAGAAAAGTGTCATCATTAAAATCACCAGCAGAAATACTCGCGACTGGTTTGCTGCGATTACTGGTTCACCGGTTCCCAGTGAGCGACCAATAAGAATGGCTGCCGCCTGCCCCATGGCAATTGGAATAATCAACGCCACCATTGCAATGCTCAACACAACCTGATGCGCTGCCAGTGGTGTCGTACCCATTGGTGCCACCAGCAAACTGGTGCTGCTAAAAAAACACTCTTCAAGGGTTACCGCAAACGCAGCTGGCAAGCCAAGCGCAAACAACGTTTTAAGCGTGGAGAATTCCGGTGCAATAAACGCGCTGAGCAACTGATAGCGTTTAATCTCTTTATGGCACCAGGTTATTAACGCCGGCGCAACGATCTGCAACAACACCACACCAACGGTTGCAATAGCACAGCCGACCGCACCGAGTTTCGGAAATCCGAACTTGCCAAACACAAATAAATAATCGAGCAATGCATTGAGTAGCAGACAGCCAATACTGACCCACATATTCATGACGGGGTAACCCAATCCGTCGATGGTGTTGCGCAACCCCAGAGACACCCCAAGCAACGGCAGACTCACAACCACAAGAGACAAATAATGACGCGCGACAGTTTCGACACCAGCTTCCAGTTTGAGCAACGGCAGGAAGCGCATTGCCGCCAATACCAGCAGCATGGTGACTAATCCAACAACCAGCCCCATCCACATTGACTGCCAGCAGTCGCTTCGCAGCGATGCACTGCGCCCTGCACCCAGTTGCCACGACACACGCGGCGCTACCACAGACAACAAACCAATTAACAACATGAGCGGTATCAGGTACAGCGATGACCCAACCGCAAGAGCGGCAAGATCCTGCGTACTGGCAAGCCCTGCCATGATGGTATCGGTGACGCCCAGACCAACAATCGCCGCCATACTTACCAGCAGCGGAAGCCCAAGCTTAAGCAGCTCTTTCAGCAGTGCCATCAACAATACATAACTGTTTGACATGTTTGCACTGAAAATACAGTGGCTGCAGGTACATGATTAGCCACGTTTAGGCACAACTTCATAACCCGGCTCTTCCGGCTCATCGTCAACCATTTCTGCAGGAAAACCCGGCGCAGTAATAGACAGGCCGGTAGCATCTTCAAGTCGCCTGATAATATTCGGCGACAATTCGCGCGAACCGTAACGGTCCCCTCCGTCTTTAAAAATACTCACCAGCAGAGGGCTCAGCTCCAGCGGTACGTTATGGCGTTCGGCAATATCCTGAAACAAACCGATGTCTTTACTGACCAGATCCATCGTGAAAGAAATATCCCGCGATCCATTCAGGATCACCTGGCTTTCCGTTTCATGTACAAAAGAAGTACCCGATGAAATCTTTATTGCTTCGTAGGTGGTATTTAGATCCATGCCGGCAGCCTTTGCAGTGACCAGCGCCTCGCAGCAGCTGACCAGATTGGCAGTGGCCAGATAGTTAGTCAGGACTTTTAACACCGATGCACTGCCGAGCGGACCGGTGTGCAATATTCGACGCCCGAGACTCTTCAGCAATGGCAGCACCTGTTCGAATACCTCGCGTTCACAGCCGGCAAATATTGAAATATTGCCGGTATCAGCGCGATGACAACCGCCCGACACCGGGCAGTCAACCGCCGCCGCTCCCTGAGCAATAACCTTCTTGCCAAGCCTTTTTACTTCGGCCTCATCGGTGGTCGACATTTCCAGCCAGATTTTTCCGCCGACCATATGTTGCAGCATGCCATCAGGGCCCTCCATGACAGCAGCCGATGCCGCAGGAGAAGGCAGACAGGTAATAACCACATCGGAACCGATGGCCAGTGCAGCCGGTGTCTCCGCCCACTGCGCTCCTTTATCGAGAAATGGCTGCGCAATGCTCTTGTCGAGCTCCCGTACGGTGAGATCCACGCCATTGCGAAGCAAACTGCCAGCAAGCTTACCGCCGACATTGCCAAGACCAACAAATCCAACTTTCATGAGTTAACCCGCACGCGAATAAGGATGGCGAGCATATCGCGAAGCGATTTATTTGCACAGTGAATTTTCAGCCGGTGCCGCAGACAGCTAGTGCGCTGGTTCAAATAGTGTGGTCATGTGACTACGCTGTTTGATCCCGCACACTAGATTGGCAGATTACAACAAGGTGGCGCTATACCGCTAAGCCCTGCGGCTGGCCGGCAGCGTCGATAAGCGCGGCCAGTGTTGAAAGCCCTTTGTGCATGGCAGGCTCGCTGGCATGGCTAAAATTCAAACGAAGATAAGCCGGTGCCGACGGCGACGGTGTTTGCGGAAAAAATGCCTCACCGGGCATAAACGCCACATTGCGCTTTAACGACTCCTGCAGCAACGCCTGTGTATTAATAGCACGCTTCGCCTTTAGCCAGAAAAAAAGACCACCGTCCGGTATCGACCAGCTACAGTACCCGCCGAGCGTCTGCTCAAGGCAGTCTGCAAACGCATCCCGCCTGTTCCGATAACGATCAACTACGTTGGCAAGTCTGCTGTCACGACGCTTTAACATCGATAACACCAGTGACTGACTCAGGCGGTTGCTGTGCAGGTCTGCGGCCTGCTTTAGCCAGCTAAGTGCCGGAAATAAATCATCTGAACACACCAGATAACCCAGTCTTAGACCGGGTGCAAACGTTTTGGAAAACGACGACTGATACACCCATGAAGTATGTTTAATAAAAGCACACACCGGCGTGCGGTCACACTCGCTGTACACCAGATCGCGGTAAGGATCGTCTTCAAATAAAATGCTGCCCTGCTGATCGGCAACAGCAGCAAGCGATTGCCTTTCACTTAACGTGTAACAGTAACCCGTTGGGTTTTGAAATGTCGGGATAGTGTAGATTAGCGCAGGCGATTGACCATGCGAAAGATGCTTAATGCTGTTTGCCTGATACGGTATATAGCTGGCACCAAACAACGAAAACACCTGCAGTGCGGCCAGATACGTCGGCGACTCTACGGCAACCGGCGTTTCTGTTTCTACCGCAAGCTTTGCAACCAGATCAATCCCCTGTTGCGAGCCCGATAAAATCAACACCTGCTCCGGCCTGACATCAAGCCCACGCTCAGCAAGGTCCATAGCTACCTGACTGCGAAGCGCCTGTTCACCTTCTGAAGCACCGTATTGCAACAGCGCAGGTTCTACATCGAGAGCTTCAATCACCGGGAAACTTTCAGCAGCGGGCAGACCACCGGCAAACGAGATCATGCCCGGTTTGTCTATCACACTTAAAATTTCCCTGACAGGTGAAGGACTCAGACGATCAATACGACTGGCCAGTGACATAACCTGCTCCTTTTAGGTCAACATATTTGACATATTGACACTGTGGCCGACAAAACCTAATGTGTCAACATGATTGACCAAAAAAACACTGTATTGCTCAGCGAGCAGCGCACAGCAGAACTGCGCGAGGCGGTGGAATTACTGTTTTTCTCTTACCGCGCGTTCACCAGCGGCCCCGACCGCATACTGGAAAAACGCGGCCTGAACCGCGTTCACCACCGCATCCTCTATTTTGTAGCACGTGAGCCGGGCCTGTCAGTCAATGAACTGCTGACAGTGCTGAATGTCAGCAAGCAGGCACTGCACACACCGCTGCGGCAACTACTGAGTATGAACCTGGTAAAGAACGACAAATCAAAAACCGACGGACGCGTCCGCGAGTTGCGTCTGACAACAAGCGGCAAACGCCTCGAAGCGCGGCTGACAGGCACCCAGTTGTTGCAACTCGACAGCGTGTTTGCCGATGCCGGTAAAGATGCCGAGCAGGCGTGGCGTAAAACCATGCGGCTGTTGGCAACTGACTAACCATCAGTTAGAACAACTACAGCCCGAAACGGGTGAAATCGCAGCTAAAAGCAAACGCTGCACAGACCTCCGGTGCTACTATCTGACCATGAAAGATTTTGATGCGCTAAGAACCGTCCTCGAACTCGAGAAAATAGAAGACAACCTCTACCGGGGCCTAAGTTATCGAACCCCCTGGGGCAGAGTGTTTGGCGGGCAGGTTCTGGCACAGTCGATTCACGCGGCGCAACTAACCACACCCGATGACCGCCAGTTGCACTCCATGCATGCGTACTTTCTGCTGGCCGGCGATATCGAATTGCCGATAGTCTACGATGTTGAACGCGTTAGAGACGGCGGCAGCTACACCACCCGTCGTGTCAAAGCGATTCAGAAAGGCAGACCGATTTTCACCATGGAGGCCTCCTTTCAAACACCGGAAGAAGGGTTCAGTCATCGCGAAACCATGCCCGATGTACCACCACCGGAAGGTTTGCAGAGTGATCGCGAAATCGGCGAGGCACTGCGTGAGCAGGCACCCGAAATCTATCGCCTGACCCGCCTTGAACGCCCCATTGAATGCCGCCCTACCGAAGGTGCCGCGCTTTATATTGAGGGCAACAAAGATGCACGCCAGCATATCTGGATTAAAGCGCTTGGTTCCCTGCCCGACACCGATCGCATGCATCAGGTGGCACTGGCATATGTTTCCGACTACAACCTGCTGGCTACTGCGCTGTTGCCGCACCGCAAAGCGTTAAGCAACAACCGGGTGTTTCTGGCAAGTCTGGATCATGCAATGTGGTTTCACCAGCCTTTCCGTATGGATGACTGGATGCTGTACAGCATTGAAAGCCCAAGCGCAGGTTCTGCACGCGGCTTTTCGCGCGGCAGCCTGTTTACACGTGACGGCAGGCTGGTTGCTTCAGTGGCACAGGAAGGCCTGATGCGCCTGCGTCGCTAATCACCTTAATTCAAAAGTAAGAGCATACAGTGAGAATCGACATTATTTCAGACGTTGTTTGTCCATGGTGCATCGTTGGTTACAAACAACTTGAAGCTGCACTTTCATCTACCGGTACAACAGCAGAAATTCACTGGCAGCCGTTTGAGCTTAACCCGCAAATGTCCGAAGAAGGCGAAAATCTGCAGGAACATTTGATTAGGAAATATCGACTATCAGAGGAAGATGCGACAACTTCCACTGACCGGTTAACTAACCTTGGAGAGTCACTCGGATTCCCGTTCCGCTTCCACGATGACATGCGTATTGTTAACACGTTCAAGGCACATCAGCTGATTCACTGGGCAGCGACACTCGGCCGTCAGCACCCGTTAAAGATCACTCTGTTCCATTGTCACTTTAACCGACAGCGCGACATAAGTGACAACGACGTATTAGCAAATGCCTGTGTTGAAGCAGGACTACCCTACGATGAAGCACTGGAGGTGCTGGAACAGGAAATTTATGCCGATGCGGTTCGAGAGCGTGAACGGTTTTCGATTGCCAACGGTGTACAGGGCGTACCTGCAATGATTTTCAATCAGAGCGACCTGCATACCGGAGCGTTGGGAATAGACAGCTATGTGGAAATTATAAATCAGCACTCATCAGCGTAACCCGCTGTTGTTCAGCGCCAGATTTACATCGTAGAAAACCTAAAAACTAAAAACCTGCCCAACTGCCACCGATACTGTTGGTTCGTTAGTACCTGCATCGTCATCAAAAGGTACAGCAACATCCATACGAATGACGCGACGCCCGAGCAGTGCGTTACTGCCGAGCCGCAAACCAACCCCGGCGGAGCGCCTTAACTCGTTATCACTGCCCTGTTGCGCAACACTGCCAATATCAAAAAAACCAACCACGCCGGTATCGAGTATTCCGACTTTCCTGCGCAGGTTTATGCGATGTTCAAGATTTATTTGTAATCTCTCATCACCCGACAACAAACGACTGGCATAACCACGCAAACCGTTGTCTTCACCAAGTGTGAATTGCACCGGCAATTGTCCGCCACTGCGCGCCCTGCGATAGTTAACACGCGTGGCCAGTGTATGATGCTGTGACCAGCGATGATAAAACTTCGCACCTGCACCGACATTCCAGTTGGTGCTGTTTTCGTTAAACGCTGCCGAAGCACTGGCGCTAACATTCAAAAAAGACCGTCCCGACCAGGCAACCGCATTGGCAGCGCGTACTGATAGCAATGGCGTCGCAGTATTTTCACGATTATCTGCGTAGTCGCTATATAGCACACCGAGTCGCATTTCCGATGTTCGCCCGAAGCCAATATCCTGAACAAACTGCAGGGTATCGAGCCCGGTGAGTTTCAGGTGCGTGAGCCCGGAGTCGAGTCCAAGAATTATATTTGCCGCAACCTGTGAATTATTGACGGGCTGTTCGAAAGTGTCCGACTGGCTGCCGCGAATCTGTTGATAATCAAACTGCCGAAAGTCAAACGCCAGCCCGCGTCGAAACCGCTGACCATAGGTAACGCTGCGCCAGGTTCGTTCTGCATTAAAAACGCGACGCAGCTCCGGCACCTGCACAACCGATAACCCATTGTCAAAGTAGTCGATATCCTGTTGACGGCTTTCAACAAACACCGACCATGCGCGCTGATCAGTTTCAGATTTAAACGGACGTGAAAAGCGCGCTACCGCAAAGTCGCCTTCATCTGTGCGACCAAGCTGATATACCGCACGTGTATCGCGGCTAATGAAATGAAAATCACTATAAGACAACGCACCGCGAACCTCATCGTCTGTGTTACCTGACATACTGAGGGTGATGCTGTCACCGGAACCGAGCAGGTTGCGCTCGCCGACGGTAATGCCAAACTCACCCACACCGCCCAGAAACGACCCACTGGCACCTGCGACAATGGAAAACTGATCGCGTGTATCTATCACGAGCTTTGCCGTTCCGGGCACCTGCGGATCTTCAACCAACTGCACAGCGACCGATGCAAACAAACCGGTAGTTCTGAGTAACCGTTCAAACTCTGCCACGTTCTCCGCGGTGAGTAGATCACCCGGCACAACACCAAGCTCACGCACAATCGTCTTTTCAAGCGTGGTGCGATGCAGACGGTTAGCGAGCCGGTACACCGGATTCACCCCGGCCTGGGAAGCGCTGAAAATGTTGACCCGGTTCACAACGACTGCAGCAACAGTCAATGCCTGGCTGGCATCGACCGAATTCTGTGCCTGCAAAACAGGCACAGTTGTTAACAGTGCGGCACTTAAAGCCACGCCGGTCAGCCGTGCCCGCACCCGGCTTCGGATTGGTCGGTTTCCCCGCAGGTTGAGAAAGGCACAGAACATCCGAAATTCCACAGAGAGTTCAGGTCAAGTAACGGTTTAGTACTGCCGCCACAGATTAGATACAGCGCTGAAATTCACTCGCAAAGGTCGAGCCTGCCAGTGAACAAAGCGAGTTGAAGT
>CAYZVB010000015.1:31508-31800 GCA_964481315.1 uncultured Granulosicoccaceae bacterium | reverse complement strand
GACATCGGCAACGTGCTCTGTGGTTTCTCCGGTGATCTCGGCGACCCGTTCGGCAATGTGTGTCAAATAAGCGCTTTCGTTGCGCTTGCCTCTAAACGGTACCGGTGCCAGGTACGGGGAGTCTGTTTCCAGCACAATCATGTCAAGCGGTACCGCGGGAAGCACTTCGGCATGGTTTGATTTTTTAAACGTCGCAACACCGCCAATACCAATATAAAAGCCACCCAGTGATTGTACTTTTTGTGCATCTTCAACCGAGCCGCCAAAACAGTGGAATACGCCGGTCAGAGAG